>CAUVMU010000035.1:0-9864 GCA_963552775.1 uncultured Eggerthellaceae bacterium
CAGATGATACGCAGGAAATCCGCCGCGTAGGCGCGCACCTCGTCCGTGGCGCTCGAAATGGTAAGCATCCAATCGAGCACGGCCGGGTTCGACGCCGCCAAAGCCACGACGATCCACAGGAAAATGCTCAACGACACCGTGTTGCCAAGCGAGCGCTCGGCCCCTTCGCGGTCGCCTTCACCGAGGCGCAGAGCCGCTAACGCGTTGCCGCCGGCGCCCACGAGCATCGCGAGCGCCATGAACACGATCATGATGGGCATGGCAACCGTCGTGGCAGAAAGGCCGACCGAGCCCATGGCCTGGCCTAAGAATATGGAGTCGATAACGTTGTAGGCACCGTTCACGAGCATGCCGGCGATTGCAGGTATGGCGAACTCGGTGATGAGCTTCGGGATGTTCGCCGTGCCCATGCGGTTGACGCGGTCCTGCCCTGCCGATGAGGAGGACGTCTGTTCGAACGTCCGCCCCTCCCTGCTTTCCGATACGGGTTCCATCGCTTCTTCGTGATGATTCGTCGCCATAAAACGCTACCTTCTTTCAATCCTCACGTAGTGTACCCACCTGTCGGCAACGCAAGGAGACAGCGGCGGCGAATGCGTCAAAGCATCACGTGCACGCAAAAGAATTTTCGCAATGCGCACTCTTGCAAAGAGGGCCCGCATCCCGCTGGCTTGGACCCCCGCACGATCTGAGGTCGAGGACGACTACGTCACGCACGAACTGAGGTCGAGGGCGGCTACATCATCGAGCGCAGGTCGAAGGCTGGTTCGCGCCCCTTCGCAACCTGAGATGCGGATGCAGGCAGCTGAACAACGCGGCGGCGGCCATGATGATAACTACCCCCACGAAGGGAATCGCCGGGTTCCATCCGTACAGACTCGTCGAGAGAATCGGGGCGATAGCGTACGTCATCCCGTTGTTCGCGTTGATAAGACCCGCGAGCCCGCCCTGTTCCTCGGGCTTCATGCTCATAGTCGGGCCGGCGTTATAGCCCGGCATCGCCATGCCCATGCCCACGCCCGCAAGAAACGAGCCTCCGAACAAAAGCGCGTACGAGGCGCTCGGCAAGAACAGGGCGAAACCGACCGTCGTCAGGAACAATCCGATGCGCAGAAGCCGGCGAGCCTCCCAGCGCAGACGCGGAACGACACCCGCCTGGGTAACCACCATAGATACGGACATGACCACCATGAGCGCCGCCGTCACGCCCGCCGTGGCGCTCTCATCGAGCCCGAAGCGGTCCTGCACCGCGAAGCCGATCACCGACTGCATCGACGAGAATCCCAAGAACATGATGAAACCCGCGATGAGGAACGGGAGCACGCGCGGGTCGAAGTAGGATATGTGCGCCGGCTCGGCGACCAGTTCCGTTCTTTGCTGAGGGGCAAAGCGCAGGCCGAGCACGACCACGGCGAGCGCCATCACGAACGGCACGACGCTCAAGGGGAGCAGCAAACCCCCCGCTGCGGCGAGCGAGCCGCCGACTACGGCCCCGACAACAATGGAGATGCCCTGCACGGCTCCCACTGCGCCCACGGCTTTGACGCGCTCGTCTTCCGTCTCGGTGAGCGTCACCAGATAGGCCTGAGCGGTCGGGCTCACTGCGGAGATAGCCGACCCGTACAGCGCTCCGCGCGTCAGGATCACGCCGACGACCATGGACGGCCCCACCCATATGCCCTTCACGCCGAGCCAGGCTATCGCGGCGAATCCCGCGAGCGCGCAGGCGGCGATGGTCATGGACACGACCAGAACCTTCTTCACTCCGAGCTTCTGCGAGCGCCTGCCCCAGAATTGGCTCGACGCGGCCAGCGCAATAGCGGCGAGCGATATCGTAGCCCCGATCTGCCATTCGGCCATGCCCATGGCACGGGACAACGGAGCGATGATGGGATTGAGCATCATCTGCCCCATGTAGGCGAGCATGACGGTCGCCAGCACGAGTTTGGTCTGCGGCGCTCCCCCTGCGGTGCCGCCCGCCTTTCCCGACTTGGTCTGCGGCGCTCCGCCTGCGGCGCCGCCCGCCTTTCCCGACATGTTATTCATGTAGCCCTTCTTTCTTTGTAGAACAATGTTCTACATGATTATAGGACATTGTTCTACAAAGACAAGGTGATATAATCGGCCCATGGAACAACAGGGGAAGAGAACAGCGCGACGCGTAGGCCTCGACACCGACAAGGTTGCCGACAAGGCCGTCGCATTGACGAAGGAAATGGGGCTTCAGGGCTGGTCGGTGCGCGATTTGGCGAAACGGCTCGACGTGGTGCCCTCGGTACTCTATCACTACTATCCCACGAAAGAGGACCTCGCCCAGGCCGTGACCGAGCGCGTATGCGCTTTGATACAGCAGCCCGATCTCACCTTGGATTGGAAGGGCTGGTTCTTCCAACTGGCCGTCAATGCGCGCGCCGTGTTCCTCGAGTACCACGGCATCGCCGAACGCCTTATGATGGGCCGTTTTTCCTCAAATCTCACGCCCGTTCTCGACATCGGCATCGCCAAACTCAAGGCTGCAGGATTCGGGGAGCTCGCCCCGTTCGCCTACTCCATGCTCACGAACGTCGCGGTCGCCTCCATCGCAGGCCGCGACCGCCAGTCACCCAAAGAGCAACGCTGGCGGCACGACATGGAGGCCATGCTCGAACGCTTGGCCCCCCTCGCCCAACATTCGGGGGGCATGGAGTGCCTTATCAGCGGGTTCTTGGCGCCTCTCACGGCAAGCGAGACGTCGCAGCAGGTCAGTGACAGGTATTTCGCGCTTATCATGACCGCGCTGATCGAGGGCATCGAGCGAACCATGCTGCCGCATCCCGAGGCGACCATGTCCCCGGGCAGGGCGATACCCATGAGTGAGACGGCGACAGGCGATGCGACTCCCTCAGGCGATAGCGGGCACATCCGAGACGGCATCCAAGCGCGAGGCGGCAGCGCCTGCGAACGAGGTTGCAAGAACGCCTAGTCGATAGCCGCGATATGAGCCTCTCCCGAGGAGATGGCACGTAGGCCCTCTTCGGTGCGCAGCAGCAGCCGTCCGTCGTCATCGATGCCCTCCACCGCGCCCCGTGCCTGCAGTGCGCCGGAGATCGAGGAGATTTCGACACGGGCGCCCGTCAAGCTCGAACGGCGGCGGAACTCGTCTGAAAACGCGGAGAAACCCTCGTCGCACCAGCGACGATAGCGGGCCTCGAACGCTCGGAGAATCGCATCGCCCAAACGGATGAGCGCCGCACGCTGGCCGGCATCGAGTGCCGAGGCTGCAAGCCCGAAACCGCCCGCCGAGGCCGAGGCTTCAAGCTCAGGCCTTCCCGCCAGCGCCGAAGGGGCGAGCAGGCCGTCGCCAGCGAGAGCCGCCACGTACGCCGGAACGTTCTTGCCCGGGACGGCCGACACAACCGGCGGCTCGAACACGTTCACCCCGATGCCGATGCAGAGCGCGCCGGCGTGGGCCTCGACGGATATGCCGCAGAGCTTCCCCTGGGGGCACACCACATCGTTGGGCCACTTCACCTGCACGTGGGAAGCGTGCTCACCCACCGAGCACGCGATGGCCTCGCGCGCGGCAAGCGCCGCGACCAGCCCGATTGCGGGCAGCTCGCGAACAGGAACGCTCGGGCGCAGCAGCAACGACTCGTAGACCCCCCCGACCGGACTCGACCAGGGACGCCCCTGACGCCCGTACCCCGCCGTCTGCTCGAAGGCGAACACGGCGAACCCCTCGGGCATCCCCGCGTCGATCGCTTTTTTGACCTCGCTGTTCGTCGACTCGACGCGCTCGTGCCGCTCGACGCGAAACAGCAGGGCGTCCATGTTACGAAGCGCCGCCCGCACGCTCGATGCGCACGGCACGGCCCAGCGTCGGACGGGCGTCCGCGAGCACGGAGCCGTCGGCGAGCACGTAGTTCGGACGCAGCTCGGCGAGCGGCTTCACAACGAAGTCCCGCTCGAGCGCACGCGGGTGCGGCAGCGTAATCCCATCGGCGTCCACGACGTACAGCTGGTAGTCGACGATATCGATATCGCAGGTTCTGGGACCGTTTTGTTCCATACGGACGCGGCCGAGGCTGTTCTCGATGGCATGCAGGTACCTGAGCAGCTCGCGCGGCGGCAATCCGCTGCGCATGAGCACGACCGCGTTCACGAAAGCGTCCTGGTCCCCCTTGTAAGCCGGTTCGCTCTCGTAGAACGACGAGATGTCGACGATCTGAGAGTCGGGAAGCGTGCACAGGTCACTGATAGCATGGTTGAGCTGGGCGATCTTACCTTCGCGCTCCTCGCCCTCATGAGCCGCGAGGGCGACGTTGCAACCGAGCGAGAGCGCCACGGCGGGCCGTAACCCCAAAAGCGCCGCGGCCGCGGCCGCTACGTTATGGGTGCGCACGATAGTCGCTCCCAGCTCGCAGGCCATGAGCGCCTCGGCGGCGCTCGCCTCGTCGCGGTCGCGCGGCGATTCGATTCCGTACGCGAAGCCGATGTAGCTCTTTCGCGAGAGCGCCGCCATGACCGGATAACCCAGACGCGCGAACTCCTGGAAGTTGCGCACGAGCTCGAGCGTCTGCGCCGGGGTCTTGCCGAACCCGGGGCCCGGATCGAGGCAGATGCGGGAGCGCGCGATGCCGGCGTCCTCCAACAATGCCGCACGTTGCGCCAGATAGGAGGCGACATCGCTCACCACGTCGACGTAGTCGGTATCGCGCTGCATCGTGGCCGGCTCGCCCTTCATATGCATGACCACCAAGCCCGCATCGCAGGAACGCGCGACCTCGACCATCGCCGGGTCGCAAAACCCCGAAACGTCGTTGATAATCGTGGCACCCGCCTCGACAGCGGCGCAGGCGACCTCGGCGTGGCGCGTATCGATGCTCACGCACACGCCGCGCCGCGCGAGTTCGCGGACGACGTCGACGGTGCGGGAGATTTCCTCCGCGGCGCTCACCTCGGCCGAGCCGGGCCGCGTCGACTCGCCCCCTACGTCGATAATCTGCGCGCCCTCCTCCACCAGGCGCTCGGCATGGGAAAGCGCACGTGCGAAATCATCGTGCTCCCCCCCATCGGAGAATGAATCGGGCGTAACGTTAAGGATGCCCATCACGACGGGCATCCTCTCATCGAATTCGAATTGCGCGCAGTGCCACATTACGGGCTGCTCCTTCTCGTAAGAGCCGACGGGCTAGCGTGCGGGCGAATCGCCGCCCTCGTCGGGAGCGCTTTCCTTCGAAGCCTCGGCATCGATCGGTGCAGGCGCGGGTGCAGAGGGCTCCGTCGAAGAGGATACCGGCGCTTGCGGGACGCCGAGCGCCTGCCCGGCTGCCGTGCGCTGCTCGTCGAGCGCGCGTGCCTCGGCCTCCTCGCGTTCGTGCGCGGCGACGATGTCGCCCTCGCGCGCGAGGTAGGCGTCCCACTCGTTGTCGAGCAGAGCCTGGCACGCCTCGCCTTCGACCGTTTCGCGCTCGAGCAACACACTCGCCATCAGGTCCATCTGATCGCGATTTGCAGCCAGAATCTCGTAGGCGCGGTCGTGCGCCTCCTTCATGATGCACGCGACCTCGTCGTCGATGCGCCGGGCCGTCTCCTCCGAGTAGTCCTGCGTGTTGCCGTAATCGCGGCCGAGAAAGACCTCGTGGTTGGGCTGTCCGAACACCTGCGTGCCCAAATTCTCGCTCATGCCATACTGCGTGACGATGGAGCGCGCCATCTTCGTCGCACGCTCAAGGTCGTTGCTCGCACCCGTCGTGATGTCATCGCAGTAGATTTCCTCGGCGACGCGCCCGCCCATGAACATGGCCAGCTCGTCGCGCATCTCGCCGAGGGTGCTGAGCACCTTGTCCTCGTCAGGGATGGAAAGCGTGTAGCCCAGGGCGCGGCCGCGCGAGATGATCGAGATCTTGTGCACCGGATCGGCGTGCTCGAGCGTGTGCCCCACGAGCGCGTGCCCGCTCTCGTGGTAGGCGATGGTCTTCTTCGTCTTATCGTCCATGACGCGACCCTTGCGTTCGGGGCCGGCGATGACGCGCTCCATGGACTCGCTCACCTCGCGCATGGTGATGATCTTCTTACCGCGGCGCGCTGTGAGCAGGGCGCTCTCGTTCATGAGGTTCATGAGGTCGGCACCGGTGAAGCCGGACGTGAGCTGGGCGATGCGCTTGAGATCGACGTCGCTGCCAACGGGTTTGTCCTTGGCGTGGACGTTGAGAATCTTCTCGCGGCCCTTCACGTCGGGCGCATCGACCACGATCTGCCGGTCGAAACGGCCGGGGCGCAAAAGCGCCGGGTCGAGGATGTCGGCACGGTTCGTAGCGGCGATGAGCACGACGGAGTCGGTCTTGTCGAATCCGTCCATTTCCACGAGCAGCTGGTTGAGCGTCTGCTCGCGCTCGTCATGCCCGCCGCCGAGGCCCGCCCCGCGCTGACGGCCCACCGCGTCGATCTCGTCGATGAAGATGATGGAGGGCGACGCGTCCTTGGCCTGTTCGAACAGGTCGCGCACACGACTTGCGCCCACGCCGACGAACATCTCCACGAAGTCGGAGCCCGAAATGCTGAAGAACGGTACGCCCGCCTCGCCCGCAACGGCACGCGCAAGCAGGGTCTTACCGGTGCCCGGAGGGCCGACGAGCAGGCAACCGCGCGGAATCTTCGCGCCGAGGGCCTGGTATTTCGCAGGGTTGGCCAAAAAGTCCTTGACCTCCTGCATCTCCTCGACCGCCTCGTCGACGCCCGCCACGTCGTCGAACTTCACGTCGGGGCGCTCCTCGGTGGTCTTCTTCGCCTTCGCCTTGCCGAAGCTCATCTGCGAGTTATTGGCCTTCTGCATCTGCGAGAAGAACACCCACAGAAGGATGCCCAGGAAAATAAAGGGGACGAGCGTGGTGAGCACGTCGAGCCACGCCGTGGGCAGCTGCACCTCGTAGGTGGTCTGCGGATGGGCCGACAGAAGAGCAACGAGGGAATCCTGGCCGACATAGGTCGAGGTGTACTTGCGCTCGGTGCCGAGCTCCTTCACGTCAAGGTTCGTGGTCGCGACCCCTGCGGTCGATTCGCCCGACCCCGCACGCTCGGAGGCTATCTTGGCATTGAGCGCGTTGAAAGCCCCGTTGAACGAATCGACGGCCGTCTTGCCGGCCGTGATCGCGGGGTAGTACGTGCCCGACACGGTGTAGCTGCGCGCGTCGTACACGACCGAGACGACGCGATCCTGCTCGACCGCTTGGACGAACTCGGAGGTGATGAGCGTGTCGGTGGGCTGGGCTCCCGCACCCGCATTCGACATGGTCATGAACTGCCGGCCGACGAGAAGGGCCACCACGAGGAACAACGCTATGGAGATGGCCGTAACCCGCGGGTTCGAACCGGGAAACTGGGGTTGCTTGTTATGCTGAGTCATGAACGCCTGGCTTTCTACGATGCGAAACGCCGCATCGATACGGGAGCAGGTTCGCGAACGGCAACGGCGAAACGTCGGACGCTAACCGTAGATTTCGGGTTTGAGGATGCCGATATAGGGCAGGTTGCGATAGCGCTCGGCGTAATCGAGGCCGTAACCCACGATGAACTCGTCGGGACACTCGAATCCCACGTGAGCGCAGTCGATCTCAGCCTGAGCGCGCGTCTTCTTGCGCAGAAGCGTGACCACTTCGAGGGAGGCGGGTTCGCGCGAGGCGAGATTCTTGAGCAGGTACGTAAGGGTCAGACCCGAGTCGAGGATGTCCTCGGCGATGATGACGTGCTTGCCCTTGATATCGGAGGTGAGGTCTTTCAAGATGCGCACGACGCCCGAGCTCTTCGCACCGCTGCCGTAGGACGAGACGGCCATGTAGTCCATTTCCACGGGGACGGCGATCTCGCGCACGAGGTCGGCCATGAAGATCGCGGCGCCGCGCAGCACCGATATGATGATGACACCCTCGCCGCGAGCCGCAGGATCGGCGTACTGCGCGGTGAGCGCGCGGCCGATTTCGGAAACACGGGACCTGATCTCCTCTTCGGTGAAAATGACTTCCTTGATATCGTTGTGCACGGTTGCAGCCCTCTTCACTCTCTCCATCTTGACGCGCTCGCACGGGGCAAAAGGCCCCTGAGCGGGCATATCGGTTCCCTCAAGTTCGATTCGCTAGTGTACCATCAGCACATCGGACGAAATCCACAATACGGCAACGCTGCGCCAACAGCCATGATATTTACACGCTGAGAATGCCCCCGATTTCGGCAAACAAGCACGTCGGAAGCGGTGCGCTTCACAGGTGGGACGTCGGCTGCAGGCGAGAGGGCGGGTTCGCGCTGCTCGGCCTCCCCCGTGCACTTGACGGGTAGGGTCGGCTGCAAGCGGCAGCTTCGCCCTGGCAGCGGCAGGAGGCGGGGATGGACGCGGCGCGGCCAAGGGCCTTACTCCTGAAGCGACCGCGGGCAGGCGGCAGATTCGCCTTGGCAACCCCGCTCGGCTGTCGAGACGCTGATTTCGGGAAAATCGTGCAGCAGGCGAGTGACGGGCAAGCCGATGACGGTGTCGAGCGAGCCGTCCACGTCCTCGACCAGCGCTCCCCCCGCACCCTGGATGCCGTAGGCCCCCGCCTTGTCGAACGGCTCTCCCGTTTCAAGGTACGCGGCGATGGCGGCCTCGTCGAGCTGCCTGAACGTGACGCGCGTCGTGTCGACGAACGTGCGGAACGCAAGGGAAAGGTCCTCTTCGCCTGCGGGCGCATCGACGAACCACACCGACACCCCCGTGTGCACGCTGTGCGCAGCACCCGAAAGGAGGCGCAGCATGCGCGCGGCGTCCTCCTCGTCGCACGGCTTGCCGAAGATGCGGCCGCCGCGCACGACCATGGTGTCCGCCCCGATCACGAGCAGCGATCCCGCATATCCCTCGTTGAGCAGATCCTCCACAACCGCGCGGGCCTTGCGCTGCGCAAGCTCCTTGGCGGCCTCGTAGGGATTCACCAGAAGATCGGGTTCGAGCGTTTCGTCGACGTCGGACACGCGCACGCGAAAGCGCACGCCCGCGTCCTCGAGCAGCTGCCGCCGACGGGGCGACGCGCTCGCGAGCACTATGTCGAATGCAGGGTCATCCATAGCGGGCATTCTAGCAGAAGGAGCCATCCTTCGACGCGTCGGCGAACTGGAGGTCAAGAAACCGGCCTCGTCGCATGCGTTCGCGGCGCTTCTGCAGTCCTTCGACGCGTCGGCGAACTGGAGGTCAAGAAACCTCACGTACGCTCCCCCGTGCGCGCTCCATCGCGCTTGCGCCGGGCACGGAAGGCCGCCATCGGCTCGATCCGCACGCCGCGCTTGTTCGCGCTCACCGCCAGATCGCCCTGGATGTTCGTCGCATACCCGCTGTTCACCTCGGAGTCCCTATAACTGGCGAGCACAGCATCGACCGCAACCGTCTCGACGCGCGCCTCGTCGCCGAGCAGGCAGGCAAGCACGCGCACGACCACTCGCCGTTTGAGCGGATGGGGTTCACGGGCGAACGGGGGCGCAAGCACGCACCCCGACCCGAAATCGCCCACGCGGGCCTCGTCGGGCTCGATCCAGGAGACGCAGCGTTCCACCACCTCGGAAGCGCGCTCCTCGAGCATGTCGTCCTCGTCGGCAATGAGGTTCATCGTACGCGTGAGCGTTTCGAGCAGCTGGGGGTTGCGATCCTTTGCCTGAGGCACGATGTTGTGACGCACGAAGGCGCGGAAGCGGTCGGTATGGGCGTTCGTCGCGTCCTCGCGCCACAGCTCCCCCTCCCCGTCGCGCTGCACGGGCGCCCCCGATTGCGCACGCTCGGCGAGGTACGCGCGCAGATCGTCGCGTCCGACCTCGAGCACGGGACGCGCCACCTGGCCGTTCAGGTAGCGCATGGCACGAAAACCCCCC
>CAUVMU010000036.1:0-9819 GCA_963552775.1 uncultured Eggerthellaceae bacterium
GATGCCTTGAGCGTGTCGGCGAGGCGCCCGGTGCAAAGACGGACCCTGCGAGCATGCGGGAGTACCCGGGCGGTGCGGCGTTTCTCGCCGACGACCCGTGCGACGTCCCGGGACGCGCGTGCGTAGGCTGTCCCTATGCGCTCGACACGGGGAATTCCTGGATGCACGTATGTTTGCGGCGTGAGGCTGCGCTTTCCGAAGCGGGGGCTCATATCGCCTGGCCGTATCCCCCGTCTTCGACGGCTGAGCGCGACCGACCGCCGACCCGCCTCTGAGCCGCTTCGGTTCGAAGGCCCGCGTGCAGCGGCTGCAACCGCTGCAACCGCTGCACGCGGATTTTGGATGCTTAGGGCCCCGTTTGCCCCCCGATGGTCGTGTTGGGGGAGGGTTGCGGGTCGGGCGTCGGCTCGACGAGGGTCGACTGCTCGGGTTGCGTCGTTTCGGCAACGGTGGGAGCGGTGGGGGTGTACGGCTGATAGGCGGCGGGGGGTACGTAGGTCTCCGTCGACTGTTCGACAGCTGCCGCTGCAGTTTCCTCCTGCGTGGCGGCAAGGGCACGCTCGTGCGCTTCACGCGCGGCGGCAAGGGCGAGGGACATGCGGTCCAACATCGTCTGACCTTGGCTTTTGAGCGCCTCGTCCCCGTTCTCCACTGCGGTTCTCGCGAACGCCTCGAGGGCATCGATTTGCTCGGCGCCCGCGGCGGCGGGATCGATTCGCTCGAAGAAAACGTCGATGGACCGGTCTCCTGCGATGTCGAGCACCGTATCGTCGGCCCGGTACATCGTTCCATCGGCGTTCACGGGGCCCCCGTACGAGAACGTGTAGGACCCCGCTTCGAGTTCGATGAACCGGGTCGCCTCGTTCGCCTGCTCGACGGCGTGGTAGAAGTTCACGGGCGCCCCGCTCGTCGACGTGCCCGTGACGCGCACGAACACGGGTGTCGATTCGGCGGTCCAGCCTTCGGCGGTGATGGCGAAGCCGAGACGGGCCTTTGCAGGGGCCGGGGCTTCCGGCGCCGCCTGTTCGGCGGCAGGCTGAGGTTCGACGGGCAACTGCGGTTCGTGTCGGTTCAACAGCAGGAACGCGAGTGCTCCCGCAGTGAGAAGGGCAATGGTCCCGAGTGCTGCGATGAGTACGGCGTTTTGCTTCAAGACGCTCATGGTATTCTCCAATGGCCCGATCGATGCAGGCAGAGCTTTTCGGGAACGACAGGGGTTGTTCCTATTGTGCCATAGCTCGAAGGGTTTGAGCGGGTGCACGGTTCGATTCGCACTGATTGCACGCATCGCAGGCGACCTATTACGGACATCGCGCGGATTCGGCGGGGAATGCGGACGGGAATGCGCTCGAAATCTGCTTCGCGGACGAATCGGGCTGCGCGCGCGGAGGCTCTGCCGTAGAATAGGAGGCCCTAAGATATACGAGGAGGCACCATGGACGATCGAGAGCTTGTGGCATTGTTGCGCGAGGTTGCATCCGGTTCGGTTTCGGGCGATGACGCCGCTGTGCGCCTGAAGACCGCGCCCTTTTCCGATTTGGGGTTCGCGAAGGTCGATCACCATCGCAGCCTGCGCCAGGGCGTATCGGAAGTCGTGTACGGTGCGGGGAAGACTGCCGACCAGATAGCGGGAATCGTCGCCTCGATGCTCGATGCGGAACAGGAGCGCATCATCATCACGCGCATCGACGCCGATAAGGCCCGCGAGGTGGAGTGCCTGCTCTCCGACGGGCTGTGCTTCATGGCCGATTTGTCGTCGCAGACCGCGATGGGGGGAGCGGACGGCGAGAGGGTTGTGCCAGAGGGCGATGCCCTCGGCGGACTCACCGAGGGGACCTTGTCCGAAGATGCCCCCGTTCCCGACTTGCCGCTCTTCACGTACTATGATGCGGCGCGCGTCGCCACGATCGGGGAGGCGCCCGAACCCGACGGTGCCGGCCTCATCGTGGTCGCGACCGGGGGCACGAGCGATATCCACGTGGCGGAGGAGGCGGTGCTTACGGCCGAAATGCTCGGCAACGAGGTGCTGCGCCTCTACGACGTGGGGGTCGCGGGTCTGCATCGGCTGCTTGCGCACGTAAACGAGCTGACCCGCGCCCACGTCGTCATCGCCGTGGCGGGCATGGAGGGCGCGCTCGCAAGCGTCGTGGCGGGCCTCGTGTCGTGTCCGGTCATCGCCGTCCCCACAAGCGTGGGATACGGGGCGTCGTTCGGTGGCGTGGCGGCCCTGCTCGCGATGCTCAACTCGTGCGCCTCGGGCGTGTCGGTGGTCAACATAGACAACGGTTTCGGCGCGGGTTATCAGGCGAGCCTCATCAACCATGCCGTCGCGTCAACTCTTGGGAGGGACTGACATGGAGCTCCATCTCGACCTGCGCGAAAGCGCGACGCGCGCGTCCATCTTGAACCAGGTGCGCGCCCGTCTCGACGACGCGGTGTCGGCCGCGGTGCACGCTGCTGTCGTCTCGGCGGGCCTGCCCGTGCGCCATCAGCGCGACATCGATGAGGTGAACGAGTCGATCGACGAGCTTGCGGTGAGCGGCCGGGTGAAGGCCGACATGCGGGCTATCTACGGTATCCTCGCCCGTGCCGAGGCCGAGGTGCACGGCTGTCCCTTCGAGCGGACGCATTTTCACGAGGTGGGTCGCCCCGAGGGACTGCGCAACGTGGCGCTCATCTGCCTGGCCCTCGAGGCGCTCGACCCGTCGCGCATTACGGCCACGGCGGTTCAGGTGGGCAGCGGCACGGTAGTGTGCGATCACGGTATGCTCGACGTTCCGGCACCTGCCACGGCGGCCATTCTCGCGCAGGGGATTCCCGTGTGCGAGGAGAGGCTCGAAGGCGAGCTGTGCACGCCGACCTCCGCCGCGGTTCTGAAGCATTTCGTCCAGGAATTCGTTGTGTAGCGGCCTGCCGCCGAGTGCGTTTTGCCCCGATGAGAAAGCACGGTGTCCTATGTCCGCAGTATCAGACGCGCGCCGCGCGCTGAGCCGCCACTTCGGCTATAGCGATTTCCGACCCGGCCAGGAGCCTCTCGTTGCCGCCGTGCTCGAGGGCCGCGACTGCTTAGGCGTTATGCCCACCGGTGCGGGGAAGTCGATCTGCTACCAGGTGCCGGCGCTCGTGCTCGAGGGACTGTGCCTCGTGGTGTCACCGCTCGTGTCGCTTATGGGCGACCAGGTGCGCGCTCTGATCGAGGCCGACGTGCGCGCCGCGTACCTGAATTCGACGCTGACCCTCGGTCAGCAGGCCGAGGTGCTGCGCCGTGCTCTTGCGGGAGCGTATCGAATCATGTACGTCGCGCCGGAGCGCCTTGCCGACCCGCGTTTCGTCGAGTTCGCGGCGCGGGCCCCTTTGTCGCTCGTCGCCGTGGACGAGGCCCACTGCGTGTCCCAGTGGGGGCAGGACTTCCGCCCATCCTACCTGAGGATCGGCGGCTTCATCGCGCAACTGTCCCGACGGCCCCGCCTCGCGGCGTTCACGGCCACGGCTACCGAGCAGGTGCGCTGCGATATCAAGCGCTTGCTCGGTCTGCGCGACCCGTTCGAACTTGTGACCGGCTTCGATCGATCGAACCTGCGCTTCTCGGTGGAGCAACTCGATTCGAAGCGCAAGCTGGCGCGCATTGCCGCCCATGCGCTCGCGAACCCGCGCGAGAGCGGCATCGTGTACTGCTCGACGCGCAAGGACACCGACCGGGTGTTCGAGGCCCTGCGCGAGGCGGGAGCGAGCGTGCGACGCTATCATGCTGGCATGAGCGCCGAGGAGCGCGCCGAAAGCCAGCACGCGTTCGTGAACGACGATGCTCTGGTCATGATCGCGACGAACGCATTCGGCATGGGAATCGACAAATCGAACGTGCGCTACGTCATCCACCACAACATGCCCAGGAGCATTGAGGCGTACTACCAGGAGGCCGGCCGCGCGGGACGTGACGGGGAGCAGTCGCGCTGTATGCTGTTCTGGAACGAGGCGGACATCGGCACCTGCCGGTTCTTCATCGAGCAGGATTCGGGCAACGAGGCGCTTACGGAAGAGGAGGCCCAGGTCGTGCGCGCCACGCAGCGTCGTCTACTCGCCGCTATGGTGGGTTACTGCACGACCGTCGAGTGCCTGCGCGCGTACATTCTGGGGTACTTCGGAGACGAGGGGCCTGCGTTCGGCCTTGACGAGGACGGGCGGCCCCGTTCGCGTTGCGGCACATGCTCGAACTGCGCGGGCGAGGTCGACTCCCTCGACGTCACGCTGACAGCGCGTGCCGTGATGCGCTGCGTGCACGAGCTGCGCGGGCGTTTCGGCAAAGGGATGGTGGCCGACGTCGTGTGCGGGTCGACCTCGCAGAAGGTGCGCGAGATGGGCCTCGACCAGGCCGCTTCGTACGGTATCGTCCAGGCGCCGGCCGCTCAGGTGAAGGAGATCGTCGAGCTTTTGGCGGCAGGCGGCTATCTCGAGGTGAGCGAGGGGCGCTATCCGCTCGTGGGCCTAGGGCCGCGCGCCCGCGAGGCGGCGACGGACGACTTTCGGCTGCGGATGAAGCGTCCGGCGCGCAAGGCGGCTTCTGTGCGATCGGGCAAAGCTGCAGCGCTCGACTGGGGCGACGCGGAGCAGGTCGAACTGTTCGAGCGGTTGCGGGCGCTGCGCAAGCGGCTCGCCGAGGAGGCGAGGATTCCGCCGTATATGGTATTCTCCGATGCGACGCTGCGCGATATGTGCGCCAAGGCGCCTCGAACCAAGGACGAGGCGCTCGAGGTGTCGGGCGTAGGCGAAACGAAGTTCGCGCGCTACGGTGCTGCGTTCTTGGCGGAAATCGCGCGAAATTCGCATTCCGACATCGCATGATTTCGAAATAGGGGATTCTGTTCTCCAGCAGGATAGGTTATACTGTCCCGCAAGAGGTACGAACCAGGTTTCGTCGGCCCCACCCGCCCTCCATGAGAGGAGGATGAGCATGTCCGCAAACGCTGATGGTCCTTTGCTCGAGAAGGTTCCGGCCGCATCGGAGGCGCTTGAGCGTCTTCTGCGCGGTAATCGGGACTACCTCGGTGCCCGATCGAACGGTGCCGACATCTCGCCCCTTCGCCGCGAGGCCCTTTCCGAGCATGGGCAGAATCCCTTCGCGGCCATCGTCACCTGCTCCGATTCGCGCGTGGTTCCCGAGCATTTGTTCATGCTCGGACTCGGGGATGTGTTCACCGTGCGGGTCGCGGGCAACGTCATAGCCGATGCGGTGCGCGCAAGCTGCGTATATGCGGCCGAGCATCTGGGCGTGCCGCTGATCATGGTGCTCGGGCACACGAAGTGCGGTGCGGTTCAGGCAACGCTCGAAGGCGGCGCCGAGGGAGCGGTCGCGGTTTTGACCGACCGAATCGAGCGCGCGATTAAAGACGAGCGCGACCCGGTGAGGGCGAGCGAGGTCAACGTGCGCGCGGCCGTTGCGGAGCTGCTGTCCGATCCCGTGCTTTCGGAGCTGGTCGACGAGGGCAAGCTCGCGATCGTCGGGGCATTGTACCGCCTCGAGACCGGCGCGGTCGATCTGGTCTAGGGCCGGCACGACGGGCTAGGCCATCCCACTCGTCTAAGATGAACAGGCCCTTCTCGAGGTCTAGGGCCGGCCGCCTTCGTCGCCCGCCTATCCGATCAGCTTGAACGGGTAGGTCGATCCGATGCCCGAGGTCGCCAGGACGTCGCCCTTGTTCGTTACGACGATGAGCTCGACGCCGTCGTGCGCTTCTGCGAACCTAAGCGCGCGGTCGGTCCCCATGATGACGAGCGCCGTGGTGTAGCCGTCGCCGTCGAGCGAGGTGCGCGATACCACCGTTGCGCTCACGATGTCGGTCTGGACCGGAGAGCCGGTTTTCGGGTCGAGGATGTGGTGGTACAGCACGCCGTCACGCTCGAAGGCGCGCTCGTACACGCCGCTCGTGACCAAAGACCCGCTCTCCATCTCCACGACGGCGAACGAGGAGATGCCTTGCGAAGAGGGCTTCGGATGCCGAATGCCGACCTTCCAGGGGCTTTTGTCCGGCTTGCCTCCGTGGACCGCCACGTTTCCGCCGAGATTGACCATGCAGTGGCGCGCCCCGCTCTCCGTCAGGCACTCCACCAGTTTGTCGGCGATGTAGCCCTTGGCGATGCCCCCTAGATCGATTGTGGCCTGCGGGTCCGCAAGACGTACCGTAGTTCCCTCGACTACAACGTTCTCCCAGTTCACGTGTCTGATTGCAGCTTTTAGGACCGCAGGGTCGGGAATGGTTTTTGCATGGAAGTCCCACAGGCGCGTCGCGGTGCCCATCGTTATGTCGAACAGCCCGTCGACTTCGGCGCAGTAGCGTTTCGCTTCGATGATGAACGCGGCGAGCTCGGGATCGACCTCGACCGCGCTTCCGCAAGCGGCGTTCAACCGGTACAGCGCGCTTTCCGGATCGGTGCGCGAGAACAGCAGCTCGTAGCTCCTTGCCCGGTCGAGCGCTCGGTCGAGCTCGGGACGTTCGACGTCGGCTGCAAGGGTGTTGACGGTGTTGAACAGGAAGAACTTGAGGGCTTCCACGACAGGGCCTTT
Source organism: uncultured Eggerthellaceae bacterium (assembly GCA_963552775.1). GTDB lineage: Bacteria > Actinomycetota > Coriobacteriia > Coriobacteriales > Eggerthellaceae > CAUVMU01. Next base: position 6,560 of record CAUVMU010000036.1, read on the forward strand.
CGTTTTCTCGGTTTTGGTCGTTGCCAGCATACCATCGACCGTGTGCGTGGCGATATCTCACGCTCGGGTTGTTGCACTGCACCTGCGGCGACGTTTTGCTATGATGACTCGATAGCAATTTCCTTAAGACCGCAAGCCTCTCCTCCTTGCACGATGAGGTGACGGACCGGTCGCGAACGCCATGAAAGCAGGTTCGAGGATTCATGACTCAGCATGTGTCCGAACACGACGTGCGCGCCATAGCCGAATACGCGCGCATCCGCTTGACCGATGAGGAAATCCACCCGATGACGGAGGATTTGAACAATATCATCGACAGTCTCGCGCCTATCACCGAATACGACCTTACGGACGTCGAGCCCACGTTCCATCCCATCGGAGGACTGTCCAACGTCATGCGCGAAGACGTCGAGCAGCCCGGTTTCACGCAGGAGCAGGCGCTCGAGAACGCTCCGCAAAAGCAGGACGGGTGCTTCCTCATCCCGTCGATTTTGGGAGAAGGGGGCAATCGCTGATGGAAAACATCGCGCTCATGACGGCGGCGGACATCCGTGCCGGCCTTGTTGCAGGGGAGTTCTCGGCACATGAAGTCGCCGCGCAGGCGCTCGCGCGCATCGCTGCGCTCGACGGTCGCCTGCACTCCTATCTCGAGGTGACCGAGGACTTGGCGCTTGCGGCCGCCGATCGCGTCGATGCGGCCGTGGCCGCGGGCAAGCTGGACGAAGCGGGTCCGCTTGCAGGTGTTCCTGCGGCCTTCAAGGACAACATGAACCTTGAGGGCACTCATACTACCTGTTCGTCCCGCATGTTGGAGAACTACGAGTCGCCCTATACCGCAACGTGCGTCGAGCGCGCGCTTGCGGCCGGCGCGCTTCCGCTCGGCAAGCTCAACATGGACGAGTTCGCGTTCGGGTCCTCGACGGAGACGTCGGCGTTCGGCCCCACGCGCAACCCCTGGGATTTCTCCCGCGTGCCGGGCGGCTCGTCGGGCGGCTCGGCTGCCGCTGTCGCCGCAGGCCTCGCGACCGTCACGCTCGGGTCGGACACGGGCGGGTCCATCCGTCAGCCGGGCAGCTTCTGCGGCTGCGTTGCCGTGAAGCCTTCCTACGGCGTGGTGTCGCGCTACGGCGTGGTGGCGTTCGGCAGCTCGCTCGACCAGGTGGGCCCGTTCGCGCTCACGGTGCACGACGCGGCGCTCGCGCTCAACGCGATTGCGGGCCACGATGCACGTGACGTGACCAGCCAGAACATCACGACCGATTTCATTGCGAACCTGCGCGAGGGCGTGCGCGGCATGAAGGTGGGCGTCGTGCTTGCGTTCATGGAAGCCGAGGGGCTCGATCCTGCGGTGCGCGAGCGCGTGGAGTCCGCGATCGAGGCCCTGCGCGATTTAGGCGCCGAAATCGTGGAGGTCGAGCTGCCCAACGCGCGAGCAGCCATGAGCGCCTACTACGTGCTCGGCCCGTGCGAGGCCTTCTCGAACCTCGCGCGCTTCGATTCCGTGCGCTACGGCTACTGCGATCCCGGCCACAAGGACTTAGGCGGGCAGTACGAGGCGAGCCGCTCCGTGGGCTTCGGTCCCGAGACGCGACGGCGCATCATGCTCGGTAGCTACCTTCTGTCGGCAGGCGTGTACGACACGTACTACTATCCCGCCCAGCAGGTGCGCACGCTGATCACGCAGGATTACGAGCGCGCCTTCGAGCAGGTCGACTGCATCGCGGCGCCCGTCGCCCCGCGCACGGCGTTCAAGTTCGGCGAGATCGGCGATCCCACGTCGATGTATCTGTCCGACATGTTCACCATCTCGGTGAACATCGCGGGCAACGGCGGCATGAGCGTGCCCTTGCCCGTTGCGCGCGACAGCGGCATGCCCGTGGGCATACAGCTCATATCGCCGCAGTTCAAGGATCAGAACATGCTGCGCGTCGCCGCAGCGCTCGAATCGGTGTACGGACCGGCTCCCGTAGCACCCGACTTCGCCGGAAAGGCGGGCGAATAACCATGAGGAAGCTCGAAGAGGTTCTCGAGGACTGGGAGGCCGTCATCGGCTTGGAGGTCCATGCCGAGCTGACCACGCTCAACACCAAGATGTTCTGCGGCTGCAAGCTTGAGTTCGGTGCCGCGCCCAACACGCATACCTGTCCGGTCTGCCTGGGGCTGCCCGGCGCGCTTCCCGTGCCGAACAAGGCGGCGATCGAGTCCATCGTACTGGCGGGTCTGGCTACGAACTGCGACATCGAGAAGCACTCCATGTTCTACCGCAAGAACTACATGTACCCCGACATGACCAAGAACTTCCAGACCACGCAAGGCCCGGTAGCGTTCTGCATGCGCGGTTTCCTCGACCTCGCGGTCGACGGGAAGGCTGCCGGCGAGCGCTATGCGCTCGGCAAGCTGGCCGAGGGCGAGACGCGCGAGAACATCGAGCGTACTGCCGAGGGGTACGTGGCCCATGTGGGCATCACGCGTATCCACATGGAGGAGGATGCGGGCAAGATGGTGCACGTGGGCGGCGAGGACGGTCGCATCGCGGGGGCCACGCATTCGCTCGTGGATTACAACCGCGCCGGAACGCCGCTCATCGAACTGGTGACCGAGCCCGATTTGCGCACGCCCGAGGAGGCGCGCCTGTTCATGCAGAAGCTGCGCCAGATCTACCTGGCCATCGGCATATCGGACTGCTCCATGGAGGAGGGATCGCTGCGCTGCGACGGCAACGTGTCGCTGCGTCGGCGCGGCGAGTGGAAGCTCGGCGTGAAGACCGAGCTGAAGAACCTGAACAGTTTCAAGTCGCTGCACGATGGGCTCGCGTACGAGATCTGCCGTCAGGCCGAGGTGCTCGAAGAGGGCGGCCGGATCTACCAGGAGACGCGCCACTGGGATCCATCGCTGAAGCGGACCATCGTCATGCGCGTGAAGGAGACGGCCGATGACTACCGGCTGTTCCCCGAACCCGACCTAGCGCCTTACGACCTCGACGACGCGTTCATCGAGCGGGTGCGCGCGAAGCTTTCCGAGCTGCCCGACCAGAAGGCTGCGCGCTTCGAGCGCGACTTCGGGCTTTCGGCCTATGACGCGCGTCATGTGGTGGAGCATCGGTTCACGTCGGAGTTCTTCGAAGCGAGCATGCACGAGGCCGGCTCCTTGGCCCAAAAGCTGGCAAAAGGCCTTGCCAATCTGGCGCTTAACGATGTGACCGCGTACGTGAACGCCAACGACGGCGTCGATTTCGCGCAAACGGCGCTGACGCCCGCGCG
>CAUVMU010000037.1:0-9720 GCA_963552775.1 uncultured Eggerthellaceae bacterium
CGCAAGTCCGCCGCCGAATGGCAGGACAAGTATCTGCGCCTGCATGCCGAGTGGGACACGTACCGCCGCCGCATGAACGAGCAGCGCGAGGCGGAGCGCCTTCGCGCCAACGAGAAGTTGGTTGCGAATCTCATCCCGCTTCTCGACGACTTCGAGCGGACGATCGACTACGCCGAGAAGAACGGCGAGACGGGCTTGCTCGACGGCGTGCGCGCCGTGCACTCGAAGCTGCTGGGAGCGCTGGCCTCGAGCAGCGTCCAGGTCATCAATCCGGTAGGCGAGGCGTTCGACGCGCTCGAGGCCCAGGCGATCGCGAGGGCCGATGACGCGAGCGTTCCCGACGAAACGGTCGCCCACGTGTACCAGAAGGGCTACAAAATAGGCGGGAAGGTGATCCGGGCCGCGATGGTCGTCGTCACCTCCGGTGGCCCCAAACGGGAAAAACCTGCGGAAGAGTAATCGGTTGCGAGGGCGGGCGTTCGGTCCGCCCTCGCTGTACCGGGCGTAAGGAAAGGTGGCGAGGAACATGGCGGCTACTCCCGACTACTACAAGACGCTGGGCGTGTCGCGCACTGCCACAGCCGACGAGATCAAGAAGGCGTTCCGCAAGCTCGCACGCACATATCACCCCGATGCCGGCGGCGACGAGGCGCGCTTCAAGGAGATAAACGAGGCATACGAGGTTCTTTCCGACGATAAGAAGCGCCAGCTCTACGACCAGTACGGAACCGCGAACGAGAACCAGATTCCCCACGGGTGGGGCGCGGGCGCCACAAGCGTTGCGGACATGTTCGGCGGCAGTAGCTGGGCCGACATCCTGGAGAGCATCCGTCGCGGCGACGGGGCGTTCGGCAATGCCGGCAACTGGGGTTTCGGCGATTTCGGCGGCGGCTTCGGCCAGCAACGCGCACCGCGTGCGACCAGGGGCCAGGATACGAACGTGACACTGCCCGTTTCGTTCGAAGAGGCCTTCACTGGAGCGGAGAAACGCGTCACGGTGCGCGTCCCAGGTCGCGCCGACAAGGAGACCCTGTCGGTCAAGATTCCGGCCGGTGCCGTCGATGGCGGACGTCTGCGTTTCAAGGGCAAGGGCGCGCCGGGCGAGAACGGCGGCGCTGCGGGCGACCTGCTCATCACGACGAAAATCGAGCCGCATGCGTACTACGCGCGAGAAGGCGCCGACGTGCGCATCGACGTGCCCGTGACCGTTGCCGAGGCCGCGCTCGGCGCGAGCGTGGTCATACCCGCTCCCGACGGCAGCAAGGTGCGCGTGAAGGTGCCGCAGGGCACGCAGGACGGCGCCGTGCTCACCATCAAGGGCAAGGGCGCGCCGCGTCTGAAGGGCGCACGCTCGGGCTCCGGGACGGGCGCAGCTGCGGGCGACTTGAAGATAAGGATCGACGTGCGGATTCCCGAGCGGCTCAGCGACGAGCAGCGTCGTGCGCTCGAGGCGTTCGCTGCGGCGACGACAGCGGAAGATATACGACCATGGCACTAGACGATCGAAACGGCCGCAGCGGCCGCACCGACCGCAACAGGCCCGTGTACATGATAGGCGTTGCCGCCCAACTGGCGGGCATGCACCCCCAGACCCTGCGCTCGTACGAGCAAAAAGGCCTGGTTACGCCCCAGCGCACGAGCGGGAACACGCGCATGTACTCCCAAGCCGACATCGAACGGCTCGAGCTCATCACGGAGCTGACCAACGAGGGCATCAACCTGGCGGGGGTCATTCGCATCCTCGATTTGCAGGGACGCCTCGACGATCGCGACTCCGAGCTGGACGATCTGCACAAGAAGGTGCGTCGTTTGGCCGATCGCGTTCACGAGCTGGAAACCCGCGAGAGCGTGACGTCGCTTGTAGGTTCGACGGGCACGGCGCTCGCGCTTCGGCGGTTGCTGCCGTAGGCTTGCAGGAGGCAGGCGGGCCGCGAAGGCCGCCACGAGACGCGAGCGGGCGCTGCGGGCGCCCTGCCCGCTACGAGGAAGGACATTCCCATGAGACTAGACAAACTTGCCCTGACGGCCCAGGAGGCTTTCCAGAGCTCCCTTGGGGTCGCCAGCGACGCGCAGTCGGGTACGGTCGAGCCGCTGCACCTGCTCAAAGCCCTGCTCGATAGCGCTGAGAACAACCTTGAGGCCATCCTCAAGCGCATCGGGGCCGACCCCGGCCAACTTAAGCAGAACGTCGACGACGAGATTGCGCGCAAGCCCAAGGTGCAGTCGGTCCTGCCCGTTCCCATGCCGAGCAACGACCTCATGAAGGTCGTCGACGGCGCGGTCAAGACGGCCGAGAAGATGGGCGACAGTTACGCCACGAGCGAGCATCTGCTCATCGCGCTGTCCGACGACAAGGGCGATGCGGGCCGCCTGCTCAACATGGAGGGCGTGACGCGCAAGACGGTCGAAGCCGCCTACGACAGCCTGCGCGGGTCGACCCGCGTGACCGAGCAGACTTCCAAACCCGAGTTCGATGCGCTGAACAAGTACGGCCAGAACCTCACCCAGCAGGCGCGCGAGGGCAAGCTCGACCCGGTTATCGGCCGCTCCGAGGAAATCAGGCGCACCATCCAGGTGCTCTCGCGCCGCACGAAGAACAACCCCGTGCTCATCGGCGAGCCGGGCACCGGCAAGACCGCCATCGTCGAGGGCCTCGCCCAGCGCATCGTCGCGGGCGACGTGCCCACGAGCCTGAAAGACCGCGATATCATCAGTCTCGACATCGCCTCCATGCTCGCCGGGGCCAAGTACCGCGGCGAGTTCGAGGACCGTCTGAAGGGCGTGCTGCGCGAGGTGAAGGAAAGCGGCGGGCAGACCATTCTGTTCATCGACGAGCTGCATACCATCGTGGGCGCCGGTTCGGGTTCGGAGAGCACCATCGACGCGGGCAATATGCTCAAGCCCGCCCTTGCGCGCGGCGAGCTGCACGCCATCGGCGCCACGACGCTCGATGAGTACCACAAGTACGTGGAGAAGGACGCGGCTCTCGAGCGGCGCTTCCAGCCTGTGCTCGTTGGCGAGCCCACGGTCGAGGACACCATCGCCATCCTGCGCGGCCTGAAGGAGAAGTACGAGATCCATCACGGCGTGCGCATCACCGACGGCGCCATCGTGGCCGCTGCCGAGCTCTCGAACCGCTACATCGCCGACCGGTTCTTGCCCGACAAGGCCATCGACCTCATGGACGAGGCTGCCAGCCGCCTGCGCATCGAGATCGACAGCATGCCCGAGGAGGTTGACGCCGCCGCGCGCAAACTCACCCAAATGCAGATAGAGGAGCAGGCGCTCATGAAGGAGAGCGATGCAGCGAGCAAGGAGCGCCTCGAGGCGCTGCGCCGCGACATAGCCGCCGCTCAGGAAAGCCTCGACAGGCGCCGCGCCGAGTGGCAGAACGAGAAGGACGTCATCGAGAACGTACAGGCGCTCAAAGCCGAGCTCGAGGCTGCCCAGCTCGAAGAGGAGCGCGCCGCCCGCGAAGGGGACCTGTCGCGCGCCTCCGAGCTGCGCTACGCGCGCATCCCTGCGTTGAAAAGCCAGCTCGAACAAGCGGAGCGCAGTCTCATTGAAAAGCAGGAGGACGGCGCGATTCTCAAGGAGGAGGTCTCGGAGTCCGAAATCGCCGAGGTCGTATCGTCGTGGACGGGCATTCCCGTGCAGAAGATGATGCGCGGCGAGATGGAGAAGCTCGCCGACCTCGAAGTGAAGCTTCATGAGCGCGTCATCGGGCAGGATCCGGCTGTCAACGCGGTCGCGGGGGCCATTCGCCGCAACCGTGCGGGGCTGTCCGACCCCGACCGGCCCATCGGCAGCTTCTTGTTCCTCGGCCCCACGGGCGTGGGCAAGACCGAGCTCGCCAAGGCGCTCGCCGCGTACCTGTTCGACAGCGAGAAAGCCATGATCCGCATCGACATGTCCGAGTACATGGAGAAGTTCAGCGTGCAGAGGCTCATCGGCGCGCCGCCGGGCTACGTGGGCTACGACGAGGGCGGCCAGCTCACCGAAGCCGTTCGTCGGCGTCCGTACAGCGTGGTTCTGCTCGATGAGATCGAGAAGGCCCATCCCGACGTGTTCAATATCCTGCTGCAGGTGCTCGACGACGGGCGCCTCACCGATGGGCAGGGTCGCGTGGTGAACTTCAAGAACGCCATCATCATCATGACGAGCAACGTGGGATCCCAGTTCATTCGCGAATTTGCGGAAAACGGCGACGAGGAGACCAAGAAGCGCGCCATCGACGAGGCCCTGCGCGCCACGTTCCGTCCCGAGTTCCTGAACCGCATCGACGACATCGTTACGTTCGAGGCTCTGAGCATCAGCAACATCGAGCCCATTGTGGAGCTGCAGCTCGAAGAGGTGCGCGCGCGCCTCGCGGAGCGCCACGTGACGCTCGATGTCACGCCGGCTGCGTGCGAGTCGCTGGCCATCGACGGCTACGACCCCATCTTTGGCGCCCGCCCGCTCAAGCGCCTCATCCAGCGGCAGGTAGTCGACCGTATCGCAGAGCAGGTGGTGCGCGGCGAGCTGCTCGAAGGCGACCACGTGCTCATCGACGTGGACGGCAAAGGCCGCTACTCCTGCCGCGTCGGGAAGCCCCTCGACTTCGACATGAGCGCCCTCGACGGGTTCGATATCGGCTAACGCGCAGCCGAAGCGACCTCCGACGGCCCGAAAGCGCATGGTGTTTTAGCGCTCTCGGGCCGTTTTGCGTGCGAGGTGGACCGTGGGCGATGCACGCGTGCAGGCGTTTGTACTAGAATAGTCTTCATGAGGAAGCGTACGAACAACTGGGTGGAGGCGACTGTGGACGCGGCGCTCGGCTACGCCGTCGTCGTGCTGTTCCTGCTGTGCTTCCTGTTGTTTTTGCTGTGCATCGTCGCGGCGGTAAGGTTCTTGGCGGGATGAGGGGCGCGGTGCGGGCGACATACGGCGCGGTTCGGGGGGCGAGGTAGCCATGTGGCAGCGGCTGACGCTCTACGATGTGCGCGTTATCGGGCACTACCTGGGAGTTCTTATCCTGTTCCTCACTATCGGCCTGCTCATTCCCTTTGTGACGGCGCTCGTGTTCCAGGAGTGGGAGCCGGCGTCGCACTACCTGCTCACTATGGGCATCACGCTCATCGCGGGCTCGCTTCTGCGCTTTCTGCGCATTCAGCCGGGCCGTCTGACCCGCCAACAGGCTCTCGTCGTCACGGGGCTCTCCTGGATCGTTCTGGCGTTCTTCGCCTCCATCCCGCTGTACCTGTCAGGTCATTTCGTGAAGTACCTCGACGCGCTGTTCGATGCGGTGTCGGGCATCACCACCACGGGCGTCAGCATTATCGTCGACCTCGACCACCTCTCCTATGCCGACAACATGTGGCGCTTCGTCATGCACGCCATGGGCGGCTTGGGCCTGGTCGTGGTGGGGTTGTCGTTCGGGCTGTTCGGGAAAGCGGGTGGCGCGAGCCTGTTCTCCTCGGAGGGGCGCAGCGAGCACGTGGTCCCCAACGTCGTGCAGACCACCCAGTTCATCTCTCGCATCGCTGCGTCGTTCATCCTGCTCTCGGCTGCGGTTATGACGGCGCTGTGCGTGGCGTCGGGCATGTCGCCTACGCGCGCGGTGCTCCATTCGCTGTGGGTGTCGATTTCCGCATTCATGACGGGCGGTTTCACGCCTATGAGCCAGAGCATCGTGTACTACCATTCGGCTGTGATCGACGTGGTGCTCATGGTGGTCATGCTGCTCGGGTCCATCAACTTCGCCGTCCATTCCGAGATTCTTAAAGGTCGCATCGCCATGTTCTTCCAGGATATGGAGATACGCGCGACGTTCATCTGGTTCACGGTGATAATCGTGGTGTTCGCGGCCGCGCTGTCAGTGAGTCCCGCGTTCTCCGATCTGCCCACTATGCTGCGTCGCGACCTGTTCACCGTCGTGTCGGCGTTTTCGACGACCGGGTTTTTGAACATCACGCCCTATCAGCTGACCGATACCATGACCTCGGGCGCCTTTTTGGTCGTAGCCGTGCTCATGGGCGTGGGCGGCGGGTCGGGCTCCACGGCGGGCGGCATCAAGGTGAACCGCTTGGGCCTTATCGCGAAGTCCATCGTGGCCACCATCAAGGAGACGCTTTCCCCCGACTCGGCGCGCGTTGTGGTTTCGTACAACCACCTGGGACGCAAGCCGGTCACGTCCGATTTGGTGCGCGAGGCCATGACGGTCACGGCTCTGTACGCCGTGACCTACATCATAGGGACGCTCGTGGGTATCGCGCACGGCTACGAGGCTCCCCAGGCCATATTCGATTCGGTCGCCATGGCCAGTAACGCGGGTTTGACCTCGGGAGTTATCGTTCCAGGTATGCCGTTCTCGCTCGAGTCGTTCTACCTGTTCGAAATGTGGGCGGGCCGTTTGGAGTTCGTGACGCTGCTGGCGCTTCTGGCCAAGATATTCGTATCGATCGTGCCCCGTCAGCTTTCCGACCTGGCCCATCGGAAGGGGGAGTGCTGATGGTCGGGCTTTTCACAAGCCGTCTGGCGCGCCTGGTTTGCGCCTGCGCCTGCGCTCTTGTGACGGGTGCGGCGGGCCTGCTGCCCGTCGGCAGCGCGCTTGTCCCTGCGGATGCGCCTGCAGCCTGGGCCGCTGTGTCGAATACGGCTACAGCGGCGGCGGGCTCGGCGGGAGGTTCGGCGGCGGGTGCGGCCGATTCCTCGACCGGCGATTCTCCGTCGGATACCGCATCGGCATCCGAATCCGACGAATCCGCGCAGGAGGAGGGCCCGAGCGGGGCGACGAGCGTTGACGGGAAGGGCGAGAACAAGGTCGACCCGACGCAGCGCTCCGACAGCTCGTTCATCTACGATACCGATATCGCTACGCTCATAGACTCCCCGGGGCTCTACGACGGCCAGACGGTCCAGGTAGTAGGCGAGGTGGTGGGCGATATCATCGTCGTTCCAGGCGACGGGGGCTACCGCTGGATTTCGCTGACATCCCCCGAGTCCGACGAGCCCTCGACGATTTCGGTGTATCTGACCGAGACGCAGACCCACCAGATCGACTCGCTCGGACGCTACGGCATCACGGGCACTATGTTGCAGGTCAGGGGCATATTCTACGAGGCGAACACCGAGCACGAGGGAGCGTCGGAGATCAAGGCGACCTACGTCGACGTGGTGGAGAAGGGCGCACAGCATCCCGACACGTTCGATGTGGGGAAGTTCATACCCGGAGCTTTGTTGGTCGCAGTCGGGCTCGTGCTCATGTTCGTGTTCCGCGTGGTGCGGGAACGCCAGCGATAGGGGGCTGTTCTGAAGGGGCGCGTCATCAAGCTCGACCGCGGTTACCCGCTCGTGGAGACGGGGGCGGGATGCGTGCTGCGTTGCGAGCACGCGACGGCGCTCGTCAAAGGCGCGCGCGTACGTGCCGTGATCGGCGATTTCGTCGAGGTTTCGGTGCCGGACGGCCACGATAAGGGCATCATCGAGGGCATCGAGCCGCGCACGACCTCGTTCACGCGCAAAGATCCGACCGAACGAACGGTCGCGCAGGTGCTCGCGGCCAATTTCGACCAGGTCATGATTGCGGAGCCGCTTTCCGACGTGAACTTCAAGCGGCTTGAGCGCGAGCTCGTCTTGGCGCACGAGACCGGGGCTTCCGTATCCGTGGTGCTCACGAAATCCGACCTGGCGGCCTCCCCTGAGGCGGTCGAGGGGGTCCTTGAACGTGCACGGGCCTTGGCCGGGCCGGCGACCCCGGTGCTGACCATGTCGGATCGCGACGCCGCCTCGGTGGAGCGCGTACGCGCCCTTATGCCCCCTGACAGCGTCACCGTGCTCATCGGAAAGAGCGGCGTGGGGAAATCGAGCCTGGTGAACGTGCTGGTGGGGGAAGAGGTTCAGGAAATCGGGGACGTGCGCGAGACCGACGGGAAGGGCCGCCATACCACGGTCAGCCGCGAGATGGTGGCGCTTCCCGGCGGCGGGTTCGTGGTCGATATGCCCGGCGTGCGCGGTCTGGGGTTGTGGGAGGCCGACGCCGGCATCGGGGCCGCCTTTGCCGATGTGGAGGAACTGGCCGCTTCATGCCGGTTCCGGGACTGCAAGCACGAGCGCGAGCCGGGATGCCGCGTGCGGGCCGCAGTCGAGTCGGGCGAGCTCTCTGCGGAGCGCTTCTCGTCCTACCAGGCTTTGAAGCAGGAAAGCTCGCAGGTTCGGCAGCGCCGTGTGGAGGCTGCGCGCCTGCGCGGCGAGAAGGCCTCCGACAGGCGCCCTTCCCGTCCGCGCAAACGCTAAGCCGTCTTTCTCGTCTATTCGAGATGGCTATCACGACCTTGCTTTTCAGTGCGGAGTCGTGCGCGCCGTGCAGCGACTGCACGGCGACTGCCCCCGCTCTTTCGGTGGAAAGAGCGCAACGAGTGTTCCCGCGTGCGGGAGCGCGGTACAATAAGGAGACTATCCGCAGGTACCGGCCCTTTTCGAATGAGGCCGTTGTTCGAAGGCTCGAAGGAACCATATGAACCCAGTCGTTATCATCCCGACGTTCGTTTCGTCCCGCAAGCGCCACAGCGGCGGCAGCATCCTTGCGGTGTACGACCACGCGACGCCGCTCACTCAGCCGGGCGAACTGCCCCGTTGTCTCGAATCGCTGCGCAAAGTGCGCGGGCTCGGGCAGATTATCGTGCTCGTGGTCAGCGAGCCGGGTATCGAGAACCAGGCTGCCGAAAAGGTGGAGCGCATCGCGGCCCAGTTCCCCGAGCTTTCCGTGGCCGTCATCGGCGCGAGCGAGTCGTCGCTCGTGCAGCAGCGCATGGAGCAGCTCGGCATGGGTAGGCTCACGCGGGAAATCGGGCTGAACGGCTATGCGGCCACGCGCAACCTGGGATTGGTCCTGGCAAACATCCTCGGTTTCGACTCCGTGGTGTTCCTTGACGACGATGCGGTGGTCGAGGATGAGGATTTTCTCGAACGGGGCATGTACGGCTTGGGCAAGCTTACGCGCAAGGGCATCCCTATTTTGGCGAAGACGGGTTTCTACTACAACTCGGAGGGCTCGTATTTGTCGAAGAGCCAGGATAAGTGGTACAACCGCTTCTGGCAGCAGGGCCGCGCCTTCAACGCCTGGATCGAGAAGGCCATGCGCGGGCCGCGCCTGTCGCGCTCCAACCACGTGTGCGGCGGATGTCTGGCGCTGCACAAGGAGGCGTTCAAGCGGCTGTCGTTCGACCCGTGGATCACGCGCGGCGAGGATCTTGACTACATGCTCGACCTGCGCATGTACGGCTCCGATATCTGGTTCGACAACACGTGGCACATGCGCCACCTGCCGCCCGAGTCTACGAGCGAAGGCGCGCGCTTCCGCCAGGATATCTACCGATGGCTCTACGAGTACCGGAAGATGGAGTACAGCCGTACGCAGATCGATCTGCTGCAGGTCAAGCCCGCTTCGCTCGAGCCGTACCCGGGCCCGTTCCTCGAGCCGGGCATCGAGCGGCGCGTGCGCATCACGGCGTTTCTGCGCAGCCTGGGACGTCCCGACAAAAGCGCGTACCGCAAGGCGGCCAAGGCCGTGCGCGGCGAGGCCGCAACATACGCCCAGCGCAATTGCGCCAAGTACTTCGAGTTCCAGTTCGTGTGGCCCGAACTCATGTCGCGCCTGGAGAACGACCAGATACTGCAGGCCGCACTGCTCGAGTCGGCGCGACGCACCGGTGGGGATTCGGACGGCGCCCGCGTTCGGGA
>CAUVMU010000038.1:0-9543 GCA_963552775.1 uncultured Eggerthellaceae bacterium
GAATTGTTGACGGGGCATGCGGTTCGAAGGCCGTCTTCGCACCCGATGCTATAGTATGCGGGCGCGACGGTTCCTCCGTTCGCCCAGGCGCGTGCTGTGGGCAGGTTTGGCAAGCCAGCTCGTTGCCGCTAAAAACGCACATCCATCAGTTGACTGATGTGCGGGTGCCTGATAAAATGTCTCTTCGCGTTTTAACACATTCAAGGAGATATCACATGTATGCAATTGTGAAGACGGGCGGCAAGCAGTACAAAGTTGTCCCGGGCGATGTTCTCAGCATTGAGAAGATCGAGGCCGAAGCCGGCGATACGGTCGAGTTTGAGACCATCTGCGTCGTCGATGACGACAAGGCCGAGTTCGATGCCGCTAAGGCCGCTGCCACCACGGTGACCGCCGAGGTTATCGAACAGTACAAAGGCAAGAAGCAGCTCGTGTTCAAGTTCAAGAAGCGTAAGAACTACAAGCGCCTGCGCGGCCATCGCCAGCAGCTTACCCGCGTTCGCATCATGTCCGTGGGCTCCGTTAAGTACGAAAAGCCAGCCGACGTCGAAAAAGACGCCGAGTAGCCCACGAGGAAGCCCACAAGGAGGAAATTCAGCATGGCACACAAGAAGGGTCTCGGCTCCAGCCGAAACGGTCGCGATTCCCGCGCGCAGCGACTTGGCGTGAAGAAGTTCGCAGGCGAGCACGTGCTCGCGGGCAACATCATCGTCCGTCAGCGTGGCACCCATTTCCATCCCGGCGAGAACGTCGGTCGCGGCAAGGATGACACCTTGTTCGCGAAGTGCGAGGGCACGCTCGAGTTCACGCGTGGTGAGAAGCGTCGCATTCACGTACGTCCGCTCGAGGTCGAAGTCGAGGCGTAAGGCGCCTTAGGCCTTCCGATTCAACCTGTTGGAGTGCCCCCTGGTTTTCAGGGGGCACTTTTCATATACAATCGAGGTACCATGTTCATCGACAAGGTTCATATTCACATCCAAGGCGGCGACGGCGGAGCTGGATGCATGTCGTTTCGCCGTGAGGCCCACGTGCCCAAGGGCGGTCCCGACGGCGGCGACGGCGGACACGGCGGCGACGTGGTCGTCGAGGCCGACGCGAGTCTCTCGTCGCTTATCGACTATCGTTTCAAGCACCATTTCAAGGCGCAGCGCGGGACACACGGCAAGGGCTCGCGCATGCACGGCGCTCGGGGGGAGGATTTGGTGCTGAAGGTGCCGGTCGGCACCATCGTGCGCGAATACGACGAGGAGGACAAAGTCGCAGGCGAGCTCGTGGCCGACCTGACGCACGACGGCGAGCGCGTGGTGGCTATGCGCGGCGGCGCGGGCGGTCGCGGCAACATCCACTTCGTCACGTCGACGCGCCACGCCCCCGCGTTCGCCGAGCTCGGCGAACCGGCTCAGGAGGGCTGGATCGAGCTCGAGATGAAGCTCATGGCCGATGCGGCTCTTGTGGGCATGCCTTCTGCGGGCAAATCCTCCCTGATAGCCAGAATCAGCGCAGCCCGTCCCAAGATAGCCGACTACCCGTTCACCACGCTCGTGCCGAACCTGGGCGTTGCCCGCTCGGGCGATTACAGCTTCGTCGCGGCCGACATCCCCGGCCTCATCGAGGGAGCACATGCCGGACGCGGTTTGGGGCACGAGTTCTTGCGCCACATCGAGCGCACGGCGCTTATCGTGCACGTGGTCGACCTCACGGGCGATTGGGAGGGACGCGACCCGCTCGACGACTACGACGTCATAAACCGCGAACTGGCCCTGTACGCCGACGAGCTGGCCGCGCGCCCCCGCATCGTGGTCGCCAACAAGATCGACGTGTCGGGCACCGGGGAGGCGCTTGCCCGACTCGCTGAGCGCGTCAAGGTCGATTCCGTGGCTGCAGCGGGAGGGGACGAGTTCGCCGCGAGTCCCATCGACCCGAAGCTGTACCGCATCAGCGCGCTGACGGGGGAGGGGGTCGAGGGCTTGAAAGCCGCCATCGCCACGAAGGTGCACGAGCTGCGCGAGGCCGCGCGCGCCGCCGATGCCGGCGTTGCGGAGTTCGATTATGTGTGGGAACACCGCCACAGCGCCCGCGAAGCGGCCTTCGAGGTCGTCCGTCTGTCCCAGGGCGTGTTCCGCGTCATGGGAACGCAGGTCGAGCGCATGGTCGTGCAGACCGACTGGGAGAACGAGGAGGCTATCGAGTTTCTGCAGCACCGCCTCAAGCGGCTGGGCGTGGATGCGGCCCTCGAAGCGGCGGGTGCGCGCGACGGCGATGAGATTCGCATCATCGGGCGGGCGTTCGACTTCGAATCGGCGCGCACGGCCGAGGACCTGTTCAGCGAACTCGATTTGTAACGGAGCGAACCTGTGGAAATGCATGCGGACACGTCGAAGAAGCGCCTCGTCGTGAAAATCGGATCATCGACGCTCACCGATGCTCGCGGTGCCGTCGACCGGGCATTTCTCGCCGATCTGGCCTCTCAGATAGCCGAGCTGCGCGCTGCGGGATGGCTGTGCACCATCGTATCCTCGGGTGCGATCGCCTGCGGCCTCGACAAGCTCGGCATCGAGCAGCGTCCCTCCGACATGCCGAGCCTCCAGGCTGCCGCCTCGGTGGGGCAGGGCCTGCTCGCCGCCGCTTGGGCTGATGCGTTCTCGGAGTACGGGATCGGCACGTCGCTCGTGCTGCTGACCCGTCGCGACACGGCCGACCGCACCTCGTACCTGCACGCGCGCGACACGTTGTCGCGCCTGCTCGAGCTCGGGGTCGTTCCGATCGTGAACGAGAACGACACGGTGTCGGTCGAGCAGATCCGCTTCGGCGACAACGACACGCTCGGCGCGCTCGTGTCGTGTCTGATAAAGGCCGACCTCTGCGTTATCCTTTCCGATA
This sequence comes from uncultured Eggerthellaceae bacterium, assembly GCA_963552775.1. GTDB lineage: Bacteria > Actinomycetota > Coriobacteriia > Coriobacteriales > Eggerthellaceae > CAUVMU01. The sequence continues at coordinate 2,881 of CAUVMU010000038.1, forward strand.
CCGACGGCCTCTACGATGCGAACCCCTCTTTCGACCCGTCCGCGCGGCTCATCGAGCGCGTTGAGGTGATAGGCCAAGATATCCTCGCGGTTGCGGGCAGCGCCGGGTCGCCTTTAGGGTCGGGGGGCATGGTCACGAAGATACGAGCCGCCCGCGTTCTCGCGGTGGCGGGCATCCCCCTGGTCATCTGCCTGGGTCGCCGCCCCCGTGCCGTGGTGGATGCGGCTCGGGGCGAGCGCGTGGGGACGCTGTTCCCGGCGGCGCATCGCTCTCATGAGATCACGCCGCGCAAGCTGTGGATAGCCTTAGGGGACGCGGCGCGCGGCGCGCTCGTGGTCGATGAGGGAGCGAAGCGCGCGCTGTCCGATAAGGGCAGCTCCTTGCTTGCGGTCGGTGTCTCGGCCGTCGAGGGAAGCTTTTCGGCGGGCGATTCCGTGGATATCAAGGACTGCGCCGGCTACCTGTTCGCGCGCGGGCTCGTCTCCGCCGACCGGGACGAAGTGGAGCTTGCCCTCGGGCGCTCCCGCGAAGAGCTCGCGCGCAACCGCATTCTGGCCGACTTGGCCGACCGCGCGCTCATCCACCGCGACGACCTGGTTATTTTCGAGTAAGGATGTCTATGGAACGCGAAGAAGAGGCACGGTCGGAGACGCGCGCGGCGGCGCTGCGCGCGAAGGAAGCGAGTGGGGCCGTAGGCCGCTCGACGCGCGTTGCGCGCGACCGCGCGCTTGCGGCTATGGCGCACGCCCTGCGCGAGGGGACGGCCGACGCGCTCGAGGCGAATGCGGCCGACGTGTCCGCAGCGCGCGCATCGGGGGTCTCCGAGAGCCTTATCGACCGTCTGCTGCTCACGCCCGCCCGCATCGAGGACATGGCGGCGGCGCTTGAGGGTCTCGCGGACCTGCCCGACCCGCTCGGGCGCGCGCTCGAGCAGCGCACGCTCCCGAACGGGTTGGAGCTTTCGCGCGTGAGCGTCCCGCTCGGCGTCGTCGCCGTCGTGTACGAAGCGCGGCCGAACGTGACGGCCGATGCGGCGGGCATCTGCCTGAAATCGGGCAACGCCTGCGTGCTGCGCGGCGGCAGCATGGCCGCCCGCAGCAACCGGACCATCGCCTGCATGCTGCACGACGCTGCGGCCGCCTCGGGCATGCCGCGCGGCTGCATCGAGTCGGTGGCGGCGACCGACCGGGCGGCGACCGAGGAGCTTATGGGGCTGCGCGGCGTTGTCGACGTGCTCGTCCCCCGCGGCGGCAAGGGGCTGATCGAGCACTGCGTTCGCGCTTCCCAGGTTCCGGTCATCGAAACGGGGACGGGCAACTGTCACGTGTACGTGCATGAATCGGCAGATCTCGAGCGGGCTCGGGCCATCGTCGTGAACGCCAAGTGCCGCCGGTTCGGCGTGTGCAACGCCGCCGAAACGCTCCTCGTTGACGAGGCGGTTTGCGAGCGCTTTCTGCCGGGCGCGCTTGCCGCGCTCGCCGGGCGGGGGATTCTCGTCCACGCCGACGAGCGCGCACTGCCCTTCGCGCGGGCTGCAGGATGCACGGCGCTGCCCGCGACCGAGGACGACTGGGAGCGGGAGTACCTGGCGCCCGAACTGGCCGTGCGCGTGGTCGCGGGCCTTGACGAGGCCGTGCGCCATATCGAGCGGTTCGGTACGCGGCACTCCGAGGCCATCGTCGCCGAGGATGCCTCGGCCGCCGATGCGTTCGTCGCGCGCATCGATGCGGCCGCCGTGTACGTGAACGCCTCGACGGCTTTCACGGACGGCGGGCAGTTCGGCCTCGGCGCCGAGATCGGCATCTCGACCCAGAAGCTCCATGTGCGCGGCCCCTTCGCCCTTGACGGTCTGACCTCGTACAAGTACGTCGTGCGCGGCTCGGGGCAGGTGCGCTCCTGATGACGGTCGTAAGCGAGCGCTTCGACGATCTGGGTGCGGACGGGCGTGCACGTCGTCTCGGCGTGTTCGGCGGGACGTTCGACCCCGTGCATGCGGGCCATATGATGGTGGCCGAGCAGGCGCGCGAGGCCTTTTCGCTCGATGCGGTCCTGTTCGTTCCTGCGGGAACGCCCGTGTTCAAGCGCGGATCGCAAGGGGCTGACCCTCAGCAGCGCCTTGAGATGTGCCGGGCCGCCGTGCGCGGCAACGTCGCCTTCGACGTGAGCGCGATCGAGGTCGAGCGGACGGGCGATACCTACACCGTCGATACGCTGCGCATCCTGCGCGCGCACTACGCCGCGAACGTGGAGCTGTTCTTCATCATCGGAGCCGATGCGGCGGCGTCTCTTCCAACCTGGCGAAATGCGGACGAACTTGCGAGCCTGGCGACGTTCGTCGTCGTCGCGCGCGGCGGCGACGATTCCTCCTGCGCCTTGCCGGGCCCTCCGTTCGACGCACGCCCGCTTTCCGTTCCGCGTATGGACGTGTCGTCGAGCGACATACGCGCGCGCCTGCGCGAAGGGCGCTCGGTGCGCTATTTCATGCCTCCCGAAGCGCTTTCGTACGCGTTCGAATGGGGTCTGTACCGTTCCCCTTCCAAGAGGGAGGGGTTTCTCGAGGCTCCGGACGACGTTTCGAGTGCGGATCTTGGCACGAGTGCGGACGATGTCGCTCTCGACGTTTTCTCGTCGGCGTTCTACGAAGCGCGTCTGGCCGAATTGCGCGAACGGGTCAAGCCGAAGCGCCTGCGGCATATCCTCGGAGTCGCTGATACGGCGGCCCGCATCGCCGAGGTGTACGGGCTCGATCCCGCAGCGGCCCGTCTTGCTGGGCTCTTGCACGATTGGGACAAGGGCTACGACGACGAAGGGATTCGCGCTCGCGCTCGCGAACTGGGGATCGAGGTCGATGCGCGGGTCTATTACGACATGCCGCGCCTGCTGCACGGACCGACGGCCGCAGCCGCCCTCGCCCGCCGCTTCTCTCAGATTCCTGCTGACGTCCTGCATGCCGTCGCCTGCCATACGGCCGGTGCGGTTGCGATGAACGACCTCGACCGAGCGGTCTTCGTGGCCGACGTCATCGAGCCGAGCCGCTCGTTTTCCAGCGTAGACGAGCTGCGGGAGCTCGTGGGTGAGGTTTCTCTGGAACGATTGTTTTTCGCGACGTTTCGCCATATACTGGCACATCTTGTCGACCGGGGCATGCAGATCCACCCCATCACCGTTGTTGTTTGGAACCGCGGCGTTGAAGCCGCGCAGACCGAGTCCCGTTCGGGACGACGAAAGGAAGATTCGTGAACGAGCAGGAGAACACCGTCGAGCGGACCGCGCCGTCCGTCCCGGCCATCAGCGGCGATTCGCGCGCGTGCGCGCTCGCTGCCGCCCGTGCGGCCGACGATAAGAAGGCGACCGACATCCTCGTGCAGGACGTGCGCGAGCTCATCGGTATCACCGATTACTTCGTCATCGTCACAGCTGCCAACAACCGCCAGGTGAAAGCCATCATCGATGCGATCCAGGAAGCGCTGCGCGAACAGGCCGGCCTGCGTCCGCTGCACCGCGAGGAGACGCGCGACGGATCATGGGAGCTGCTCGACTACGGTTCGTTCGTGGCGCATGTGTTCCAGCCCGAAACGCGCGAGTACTACCGTCTCGAGGCGCTGTGGAACGACGCTCCCGTCATCGACCTTGCCGCCGAGGCGGGGCTTTCGGACATCGAATACTCCGACCGCATCGCGAAAATGATCCCCGGCGCTGCGAGGCCGTAAGCTCGTTAGCTGCGTGCATGGCATGAGGGCACCGATACGAGCACGATGGTGCCCACCATGAAGGCGAGGCCGACCCGGTCGGCCCGAAAGCGTCGGCACGACCAGACCGCCAGCAATCGTACCATGAAGGCGAGGCCGACCCGGTCGGTCCAAAAGAAGGCGGTGCTGAGCCGGAGAACTGCGGGCAGCGTGGCGCTGGCGGGCTCGGCTGCGCCGATGGGTCTCCCTTTCGCACCGCTGATGATGGGGACGCCGTTCGTCGCGATGTCGCTTTCTGAAAGCAGGAGCTGGATGCACGAGCCCGAGAGCCCCCGCAGGATCGCCCCCGCGACCGTGCAGACGATGCTTGCTGGAATCTTTTGGTTTCGCATCCATCTACATCGCTCCCGCGACCGTGCAGACGATGCCCCGTGCTCGATTTTCCATGCGCGACCCTTCGTCGGACCGTAAACGCAAGCCGTTATTTCAGCGAAAAAGCGCCGTTGTTTCCCATGTGCCGTACCGAAATAAGGACCATGGCTGTTTCCAGGGGTTTTAGCGGATATTCAGGGAAACTAATTTTTCAAAACTATTGAAAACACCCTTTGCATTCAATACAATCTAGTCCACTTTTCGGTCGCAGGGCGAACTCCCGGCAAGGGAAAGAGGATCATCGTGCCCGGATTTGTATCGAGGTCGGCCTGCCGCGGCCGCCGCCCCGCCCATCTCGCTTCGCGGCGCCACCGCAAGCGCCCCCTTCTTATCGCCAAGCTCCTCCGCGACCGGCACGTGGCGCGCTTCATCATCGCCCCTGCGGGCTTTGGGAAAACGGGCATGGCGCTCGAGTACGCGGAAACCGTCTTCTCGTTCGCCCATGTGTTCTGGATCAACGGTAAAAGTCCCTGCTTCATCCGCGACCTGGATGCCGGCTCCTTGGCCGACGAGTGCCTTTCCTGCGACCCGCATGCGAAGCTTGCGGTCTTCGAGGACGTGCCCCTGCTCGATTCGGCTCGAGTCGAACTGCTCTCGGCGGTGTTCGACCGCCTGCTCGAGGCGGGGTGCGAAGTCGTGGCGACCTGCGTCCCAGCAAACGATTCGCTCGCTCTGCTGCAGCGCGACCGCATCAGGCTCGGCGTGGGCGACCTGCTGCTCTCAGACGAAGAGCTCGAGCAGATTCGCGACCGAGGCGACGCGAACGCCCCTCCGAGTTTCGAGGTGAGCCCCTCGGAGCGCGTCCCCGGCCTCGTTTGGCGGGAGGGCCCCTTCGCCGCCGCATCGTTTCTGGAGGGGATCGCCTCAGACGACCTCCCCGCCGACCTGCTCCTCGCTCTGGTCGCGCTCTTGATCCTTTGCGAGGGGGCTTTGGACGACCTGCTGCGGGTGTGCGCGCACGGTAGCGACCTCCCCGCCTCTCTTGCGTCCGATTACCCGTTTTTGGGCATCGATGTCGAGGCGGGGGAGTTCGCCGCGCATCGGTTCGAAGCCTCCGATATCGCACGGGCTTTCAGGAAGAAGGTACCCGCGCTTGTGGACGCCTCGCGCTTCGACGGGCGCGATGCCCTCGGTATGCGCCTTGCCGACCTGCTCATGGAGCGCTCGTTTGCCGTGCGCGCCTGCGAGGTCGTGGGGAGCCTCTGCTCGCGCGCTGCGTTCGGGACGTGGGTTCTCTCCCATAATCGGGCCTTGATCGGGCGCGCGTGCCTTGCGCCTTCGCTCGATTTGCTCGTGCAGGCTTCCGACGTGCGCTCGGAAGTACGGGGGGCCGTCCTGCTGGCCTGCGCGGAGCGCTGTTACGTGCTCGGTCGGGGTCCGCAGATGCTCGCGCAGGCCAAGCGGGCCGCCTTCGATCCGGCGCATACGATGGAGGTGCGCGTTCTGGCCCTGCTGCTCGTTGCGCGCGGGGAGTCGGAAACGCTCGCCGATCGCGCCGAGGAAGAGCTCGCCGCGCTCGTCGGCCCGCATCCGCGTTTTTTCGCGTGCCCGCAGCGATGGGAGGGCGACCCGAGCGCGTTCGCGGCATGCGTGCGCTCCCGTGTGGGCCGCTATCGCGGTTCCGAGGCGTTCTGGCTAGCGCTCGCCCAGGTTCACGGGACGCGCGCCCTGGGGCTCGCGGCGCTTTCGGCGTTATGGGGAGCGCTTGTGGCGTGCGGGGCCGATCGGGACGCGCTCAGCCTGGCGGCGGGATGGATGTTCAACGAAGCCCTGCGCGCGCGGCGCGCAGGGGCAATCTGTTCCGACCTTGACGAGGTCGAGGCTTTCGTCCGCGGCCGTCTCGAGGAAGAGGGCGGGACCTCGAATCTGTTCGCGGCTCTGGCGGGGCTCGCGCTCGAGCAGGCGCGCGCGTCGGGCGTGCCCTTCTCGGCATCCGCGCTCGCCCCTCATATCCAGCTCGAGCTGCGGCAGATGGAGGTGTCGGTGCTCGCCCAGCGGCGTGTTCTCGAGCAGCGCGACCGCGATCGCCGCATCCAGCGGATGGAGCGGCTGGAAACGCGTCCGGACGCTTTCCTCGACCCGCATCCCGATGCGCCGCGGATCGCGGCGACGCTCTCTCCGATGCTCGTCGTGCGCCTGTTCGGCATGCTCGACGTCAGGATAGGGGAGGCGCACGTCGACTCCGCGCGTTTTCGCCGACAGAAGGTGAAATGCCTGCTCGCTCTGCTCGTGCTCAATCGCGGGCGCGAGGTTTCGCGCGATGCGCTCGTGCAGGCGCTGTGGCCCGAGAGCGATATGGTCGCCGCTCGCAAGAACTTCTACACCATCTGGAGCCAGCTGCGCACGGCGCTCAGCCTGCCGGACGGCACCTGCCCGTACCTGGTGCGGCACCAGAACGGATGCAGCATCAACGACCGTCTGCTCGAAAGCGATGTCGAGCGCTTCGAGGGCGTCTGCCGCGATCTGCTGTTCAAGGAGGTGGACCTCGAGCGGTGGGCGGAGACGTACCGTCAGGTCGAGGAGGATTTCGGAGACGATCTCA
>CAUVMU010000039.1:0-9435 GCA_963552775.1 uncultured Eggerthellaceae bacterium
CGGTCTGCGCAGACCGCATCCAGCGCGGCAACGTCGCAGGCAGCGAAGGTGCCCGCAGGCATGAGCGACGCTTCGAGCAGCGTATGGAAGCTCGACGACGTGGGCGAACCGAGCGAGACCGTCTTTGCCGACGTCGTGGTCATCGGCGGAGGCGGCACGGGCATGGCTGCAACGATTCAAGCTTCCGAGCTGGGATTAGACGTCGTCCTGCTCGAAAAAGGCGGAGAATTGGGAGGCGCGTTCTCCGCTACCGAAGGCATGTTCGGCGTCGGATCGCACTGGCAAGAGGAGGCCGGGGAGCACGGCACCGTAGGAGAAGCCGTGCGCCGCTGCGTGAATTACCATCACTACATTCCCAGCGTCGCGCTGTACAGCAACTTCTTCAATCAGACTGCCGAAACGATCGACTGGCTCGAAGAGCACGAGTGCACGTTCCGCGCCGTGGTCGACTACGGCGGCAACCTCGCCTGGCACGTCTACTACTACGATGAAAACGCATCGAGCCCGGGAGCGTACTTCACCGAGAGCCTGCGCAAGGCTACCCGTGCAACGAAAGCCGACATCCGCACTTCGACCGGCGCTAAGAAGATCCTCATGGAGGACGGCAAGGCGGCAGGCGTTCTCGCCGAAACCGCCGATGGCAAGGTGATCAAAGTCGAGGCGCCGGTTGTCATGATCGCTTCCGGCGGCTATTCGAGCAACATGGAGTTCCTGCACGCCGTCTCTCCCTACACCGTCAACGAGAACCTTGTCTCGCTCGGGACTCCGGGGCGCGACGGCGACGGCATCAAGATGGGCGTCGATGCCGGCGTCGCCTTATCCGAAGGCTACGGAACCGTCATGTGGTGCGGGCCCGCCGCCATCGGGGCAAAATGGGCGACCGATGCCTATTCCGCCTCCGTGCAGCCCACCCTGTGGATAAACCACGATGCGGAGCGCTTCATTGCCGAGGACCTGTGGATCGGCAACTTCGCAGCAGGGGGCATCGCCTGCCGCGAGCAAAAGAGGACCTACGTCGTCTTCCGCGAAAAGGACCTGGCATCATGGGAGCAGAACGGGCCTTACGGAACCGTGTTCACGTTCGGCACGCCCGGGGTTCCCATGGACAAGGCGCGCTCGCAGCTCACGGAGCTTACCTCCTGCCACAAGGCCGACACCATCGCCGATCTGGCGAAATCCGTCGGGCTTGATGGAACCGCTCTGCAGAAAACCGTTGACGAGTACAACGGCTACTGCGCAGCGGGAGAGGACCCCGTCTTCGGCAAAGCTGCCGAGTACCTGACCCCGATCGACGAAGGGCCTTTCTACATCCTGGAAGTCGCCGACGGCTACTACACCACCGTAGGCGGGTTGGAGATCAACGAGAACATCGAGGCCCTCGATGAGAACAGGGAAGTCATCCCCGGCCTCTATGTCGGCGGATGCGATACCGGCAGCCTGTACGGCGACTCCTACGACGTTGCCACGGCACCCGGCTCTCAAGCGTCGTGGGCCATCAACTCCGGGCGTCTGGCCATGAAGAACGCCAAGAAGTATTTGGGCAAGTAGAGAAGCAGGCCTCCTCCCTGACGGCGGCCACCATCCGGACGGCCGCCGTCAGCCCTCGCGCACTATCATCCGGACGGCCGCCGTCAGCATTCGCGCACGAACACGTAGTCGGTCTCCTTCGCTATATCCCTACGCCTACGGTTATGTGCATCAGGTAGAACAGGGCCCTCATGACGAACACGGCGAAAAACCCCGCCGCGCATGCGCTCGCCGCCGTAAGCGTCCGGCGTAGGCCCGTGCAAGCGAGAGCGCGGATGGAAAGTCCCAGGGCAACAGTCCCCATCAGCACGAACGCTCCAACACCCGCCCAGTAGAACGGAACGAGCTCGACCACCCGAAACAGAGCGTTGCCCCGACCCAGCACCTCCACACCGAGCAACGCATAGTTCACGGCTCCGAGAACGAGCGCGACGGAAGCCACCGCAAGCAGCGTGCGCGCAAGCCTGCCCCGAACCGGCTCCCACGACGAAGCGTGGAGCGTTGCGAGCCCCAGCACCGGCCCCATGAACGCGGCGTTGAGCACGATGCTCGCGGGAACGTTGCTCACGTACCAGGTGAGAATCGTCTCCACGTGATAGGCGAACGCGACCGCAGCGATGAACAGGGCTCCCGTCGCAACGCACACGGCGTACCACACGCGAACGACGCGCACGTGATGCTCGCGCGAAAACGATGCCATCCAGAACGTCCCCGCGCACAGAAGGAAGACGGCCGCCGAGAACACCTCGTTTGACAAGGGGCTTCTTCCCACGCCCGCGAACACGTAGAGCGCGTTCGAAGGGTTCCCCAAATGGGTCGCGGAGAATACCAGGCCGATGGAGGCGATAGCCAAAGGGATGGAGAACGACTTCGCCACGCTATAGCGCACGTCGTAGTCAATGCGCGGCGAGAGCAGGGGCAGCGCCGCTATGAGGCATGCCGCCGTCGCGGCGGGAGCGAGCGTCGTGAACAGGACGAGCGTTATCTCCTGCCACATGTTCGCGAACGCGATGCTCATACGTCCCCCTACCGGTAAAAGCGCGGCTTGACCACGTGCAGTCCCAGCTCGGTCTCGAGAGCGCACAGCGTCGTGCGCGTAAGCTCCGCAAGCCCCCGGTAGAACGGGTGGCGCGACTCGCGCTTCATAAGGTCGAGGAAGTGCGGCGCCCAGGTGAGCACGTGCTGCTCTAAAAGTTCAGGAAGCGCCTCGGGGTCGTTCCGGGCGCACCAGCTCATGCATGCGAGCAGATAGCCGATATGGTCCTCGGGCATGCCGGGATCGACGAGCTTGACCAGCCCATGCGCCCTCATCCATGCGCGCAGCTCGAGCGTTGCGGCCCCGAACAGCACCTCGTGATGGTCGGTGTATACCGAACCCCATGGCGGAGCGACTTTCTTCGCAGGGCCGACGAAGAGCCGCCGGTACTCGCCCGCAAGCCCCTCCGCATCCTCGTCGGCTGCGCGCGCCCCTTCGCAAAGATCTTCGAAGGCGCGCTCGACCTCGCGCCGCTCGCCAAAGGGCCACTCTACGGTAGCCGAAGACGCATCCATCTGGGAAAACAACGCAACGAGGGACGCCGCCCCCTCGAGAAGCGGGTCCTTCAGGAACAGCGGTGCCAGCGCATCGCCGGCGAAGGCGATAGCCTCGCGCTGCTCATCCGGTAGCGGCGAGCCTGCGGGCACGCGCGGCGTCGCCTGCCGCTCCATCAGCGGCGAGCCTGCGGGCACGCGCGGCGTCGCCTGCCGCTCCATCTCCATCGTTTATCCTCCCCGTGATCATCGTCCCATAATAGCAGCGATTGCGACGGAAGGCACCGCCGCAATCGCAAAGAGATATCAATCCAAACGCGTCTTGTCGGAACTCGCAGACGGAAACTCCGCAAATTACAGGCCTACAGGCTCAAACCGACCGAAATCTGCAGGGCATAGAAGGCCAAGCGCGCCGCGAACACGCCGCCGAGGGCGAGCAGCACGGCGAAAGCCGCCAGAGCCGCACTGCCCTTCGAGGCGAAGCGCACGGTCGCTGCAGCCGAAGCCGCCAGGAGCACGACGCCCGTCACGGCGGCGGGAGCAGCAGCGCTCACCAGATCGGAGCCCGTCTGGACCGCATTCGACATCCCGGCCACAAGCGCGAGCTGGCCGAACACGCCGACGAGGGCGAGCACGGCGCCGACGAGGGCCGCAATCTTCAACACCAGGGGATACGAGGCCGCGTCAAAGGCAGCCTTCATCCCGCTCGCGGAGAGCGCCGCCGCGACAAATGCGGAGCCGCCGACGAGCGCGTAGCCGAGCATCTGCACGATGTTCAACGGCGTGCTCCACGACGCAATGGTGGGGATCATGTACGCCATACCCGTGAACACGGCGAACGCGGCGCCAGCGGCGGCAGCGAACCAGGCGAGCGCGGCGCGCATGCCTTCGCCGAGCTTGCCGAACGCCGTAGCCGCGCAGTACGCGAGGGCGAGCACGACGAAGAGCGTTCCGACGCACACCTCGTTCGACAGCGGAGAGGACCCCACTTTCGCCAACGCACCCGCCATGTGCGACGGATCGGCCAGGTGCGCCATCGAAGCCGCAAAGCCCAGGCAGACGACGATTAGCGGCGCGAAGAAGAAGCGGTCGAAGCGCACACGGCTTTCCGCGTCCGACTCGCCGCGCCCGAGCACGAACGCGAGCACCGTGAACGCGCCGGCGCCGACGGGCGCGAGCGTGGTGAACACCGCCAAGGGCAGTTCGGCGAATGCGGCGGTCATGCTACATCACCTCCATGATGTTGACGACGGAACCTTCCAGAGAATCTGCAGGTCGCGCATCGTCACTGGAAAGGATGTACAGATTCGGACCGGTGTAGCTCGGCGCGGGCAGAGGGGCGATATCCCCCTGGGCGCCCTTCTTGGCCATATCGGCCGCGTTCCCGAAATCGAGCGCGCGCAGCGGGCAGGCCTCCACGCAGATGGGCTTCTTGCCCTCGGCCACACGGTCGGCGCACCCGTCGCACTTGACGGAGTGCCCCACACTGCGGTCGACCTTGGGTGCGTTGTACGGGCAGGCCATGTGGCAGTAGCCGCAGCCGATGCACTTGTTCTCGTCGACGCTCACCAAGCCGGTCTCGGCGTCCTTGTGCATGGCGCCCGTCGGGCACACCGTCGCGCACACGGGCCGGTCGCAGTGGTTGCAGCTCATCGACACATGGTACACGAACGACGTGCAGGTGCAGGTCCCGTCGGCGGCTTCTTCCCACGCACCGCCCTCGTAGTCGTACACCTTGCGGAACGATACGTCCTTGGTCAGGTCCTTGTAGTCCTTGCATGCGAGCTCGCACGTCTTGCACCCGGTGCAGCGCGAGCTATCGAAATAGAATGCCTGTTGAGTCATGTTCTACCCCCAGCCCTTAAGCCTTGGCAACTTCGACGATGATGGAGTGAGCGGGACCGTTGCCCTTGGCAAGCGGCGTCGGGCGATACGTGCACAGCGTGTTGATGCATCCGCCCTTGTCGATGCAATCGCCGTCCATATCGGCATCGTGCCAGGCGCCTTGGGGAATGCCCACCGTGCCGGGAATGATGCGGTTCGTCACCCGCGCCTCGATGAGAATCTTACCGACGGGGCTCTTCACGAAGCACGTATCACCGTTCTCGATATTGCGCGACGCAGCGTCCTTGGGATTGATCCACATCTGTTGGCGCGCGGCCTGCTCGAGCACGTCGATGAACCCGAACGACGAATGCGTGCGGCTCTTGTGATGGAATCCCGAACAGTACAATGGGTACTCGTCGGTGACCGAACCGTACCCGTCGGGACCGGGCCAGAACACCGGGATGGGATGGATTTCCTCGCCCGCTTCGAGCTCCCACGTTTCCGCGATGGTGGCCAGCTGCTCGGAGTAGATCTCGATCTTGCCGGACGGCGTGCCCAGCGGATGCGCCTCGGGGTCGTCGCGGAACGCCTTCAGGCCGATGGCGGGGTCGCACGCGCGCTTGTACACGCCCTGTTCCAGAATCTCCTCCCACGAGGGCATCCGAGAATCCTTGGCCGCACCAGCCTCGTAGAGCGATTTCGCCCACTCGTCGTGCGTCTTGCCCTCAGTGTAGGCTTCCTTGACGCCGAAGGACTCGGCGATGTCGGCGCACACGTCGTAGCTGCTGCGGCACTCGCCCGGAGCCTCCTGGGCAGGACCGCCGACCACGACGGCCGTATAGTACTCGGAGTAGCCCTGGTTCTGAAGGTTGAGCTGTTCGGAGCGCATGGCGTCGGGGAGCAGGATGTCGGCGTACTTGGCGGAGTCGGTCATCACCGTATCCCACACTAAAATGAACTCGCACTTGCTCTCGTCAACCAGAATATCGTGCGTGTAGTTGATGTCGCCATGCTGGTTCGTCAGGCAGTTGCCCGCGTAGTTCCACAGGCACTTGATGTCGGTGCCCAGCTTGTCGGCGCCCTTGATGCCCGCGTTGGTCGCGGTCATGTCGCGCCCGTGGTCGATGGCGTTCACGAACTGGTACACGGGAAGGCTGACCTTCAGCGGATTCTTGAACGGCAGGGCGCTCACGAGGTACGTGGGAGGCTCGGCCTCGCGCTGCCCGGTGTTCGTACCGGGAAGGCCTATCTGCCCGAGCGCGATGGGCACCATGCAGATGGCGCGCGTCGTGTCCTCGCCGTTCGTATGGCGCTGCGAACCCCATCCCTGGCACACGAAGGGCGCCTTCGCCTTCTCCAGGTCGCGCGCGAGCTCGCGAATCTTGTCAGCGGGAATCTGCGTGATCGGCGCAGCCCACTCGGGTGTCTTCTCGACCTTGTCGTAGCCCGCTCCCATGATGTAATCCTTGTAGGACAGGTTCTTGCCCTGGGCGCTTTCGGGCATGGTCGCCTCGTTCCAACCCACCGTATAGGCCGCAAGGAAGTCTTCGTCGGTCTTGCCGTCCTTGATGAACTCGTGCACGAGCGCGCTGCACAGCGCCGCGTCGGTGCCGGGGCGGATAGGAAGCCATTCGTCGGAGTGCCCCGAGGACGTCTCGTTCAAACGGTAGTCGATGTTCACGATCTTGCCGCCGCGCGTCTTGACCGCCTCGCGCACCTTGGCGAAGTCCCACACCGCGTTCGCGCCGCCCATGCGGGTCTCAGCAGGGCTGTTGCCGAACATGACCACGAGGTCGGAGTGGAGCGCGGCCTCGCTGAACGACGAGGCGTTCACGTTGTCGTAGGGCGAGAACGTGGAGCCCTTTGTCTTGTCGCTTCCGAACATGTAGGGCATGACCACCTGGAGCATATGGGTCGAGTAGTCGGCCCCCTGGTTCACGAACCCGCCGAGCAGGCTGAGCAGACGTTTGCTGGGATTGCGCCCCATCGCGCTGTACATGCCCGTAGCGTAGTTGATGAAGATCGATTCGTTGCCGTACGTTTTGATGATATGGTCGAGCTTGTCGTGGATGATCTGGATCGCCTCTTCCCACGAGATGCGCTCGAACTTGCCCTCGCCGCGCTTGCCCGCACGCTTCATCGGGTAGAGCAGGCGGTCGGGGCTGTTCAGCCAGCGGCGCATGGAGCGACCGCGCAGGCAGGCGCGCGCCTGCAGGTCGTCGTCGCCGATGTTGTCCGTTTCCATGTACGTGATCTTGCCGTCTTTGACATGCCACTGGAACACGCAGTTGCCGCCGCAGTTCACGTTGCACTGGCTCCAGGCGACCTTCTCGCTTGCGGCCGCATCCGCCGCCACCGCCTGCTTGGCGAATATTCCCTGTGTTGCCGCTCCTCCTGCCGCAGCGGCTGCAGCCAGGGCGCCCGTCGCCTTGACGAACGTGCGGCGCGTTGGATTCAACGTTGCCATATAACCTCCTCCTGTTATACGAGCTTACGGTCCCCGCGAAAATCCGATGCGGCGCACTCGCCTGCACGCTGCGATGCGAAACCCCCTCTTTTCGCTCGGACCGCCCTCTTCGTGTAGCATACTAGTCGCTTCGGCGCTTCGACGTGTCGCATAAAAATAGTGAACCTTGTTCTCTTTATTCTTCTTGACGGATACATGAACTGCGGTTTTAATGGACTGCATGAAAGAGGCGCAAGTGGCGCACCGCACGCCCTGCAAACGGGGGCCAAAACGGAAGGAGGGGCCGTTGAAGAGCATCGTCGGCAGTTTGAAACCGAATTCGACGCTGCTCGCCTATGCGCTCTTCTTGGCCACGAACGCCATGAGCATCTGGGGAGGCGTGTTCCCGTTTTTACCGCTCGACTTTCAGACGCAGAGCCTGCTGTTCTGGTTCTTCCTCGCACAGGCCACGTTCTTCTCCCTCACGTTCTTCGCGGTGGGGCTCGGCGCGTACCGCAACCCCGACCTCACTCGGCGCGTCATCCCTTTCGTCGCCGCAGGGCCGTACTTCATCGGCTGGTCCTTCCTCATAGCTGCCATCTATGCGCACGGTGCCGAGGTTTCCCTCACCGCAGCGGGAGGGATGTTCCTCGGCGCGGGATCGGCCGGGTTCTACCTGCTGTTCCAGCGGCTGTTCGTCGCACAGGAGCCGAATTACGGCATGCGCAGCCTCATCTTGGGGTCGGCCTACGCCGCAGTGCTGTACTTCGCGCTCTACCTGATACCGCGCGCCGTGACCGTCTACCTGGTGCCCCTCGTGTTCATGCCGCTATTCTCGCTGTCCCTCGTGCTGAGCTCACGGCGCATCGACCGAAACCAGCCCATGTTCACCGATATCCCGCGCAAGCATCCGCGCGTGTACCGTCGGGCATGGCGCGTCTTCTGGCGCAGCGCCCTGTGCATGGCCTCCCTCGGGTTCTGCACGGGCATGATGCGCGCCATGGCCATCGACAAACCGATCGTGGGGAGCTACGTCAACGTGCTGTCCATGGCCGCCTTGCTCGGCGCTGCGTTGACCCTGCTCGCCCTGTGGCGCACGAAAAATCTTCGACTGAACGTCATGGCGATCTACCGCATCCTGTTCCCCATCATCATAACGGCGCTGGCTCTGCTCGCGTTTTTGCCGGTCGGCTACACCCAGTGGCTCGCGGCAGGTCTGTACGCCATCTACAGCCTGGCAATCCTGCTACTCATGCTGCAAGCCGGGCAGGCGAGCCGCGACTACGGCGTGAACCCGCTCTTTTTGTTCGGGCTCATGGGAGCGCTCGTGTTCATGTTGCACGACCTGGGATTCATCGCGGGAAGCGCGCTCGAGGTCATCGGCCTGGGAACGGCACTGCCCTTGTCGACTCCCGCCACCGCCTTGGTCACGGTATGGCTGCTGGCCGGCGTGTACTTCGTCACCCACAACCGACTGCACGAAACCATCGCTTCGGCCTTCAGCGACAATAGCATCGAACTGCTCCGTTTGCCGCAAGGCGACGAAACTTCCCAGTCGGATAAGGCCTCAGCCGCGAACGCAAAGGGGACGGGCGGCGGCAAGAGCGCCAGCCCGCAGCTCGACCGCACGCGCCCCGACAGACGTAAGGACGATCCGCCCCGCCGTCAGCGGGACCGCATCGGCCTGCAGGTCGAAAAGCTGCGGCAGGCCTACGGGTTGAGCGCGCGCGAGGCCGAGGTGGTCGAGCAGATAGTCCGCGGCAAAACCGCCGCACGCATCGCCGAGGACCTGTACGTGTCGAAGAACACCATCAGCACGCACACGCGGCGCATCTACGCGAAGCTTGGCATCCACAAGAAACTCGAGCTCGTCGATCTGGTCGAGACGCTGTAGACAAGCGCGAACGCCACCTCCGCCTCAGCCGTAAATCCATCCCGCGAAGATCCCCGCGGATACGAGGCCCCCGACCGCGCCGATCGGGCGACGCGCAAGCGGGCCTCGACCGCGCCGGTCACCGACCGGGCAGCACGCGCAAGCGGGCCTCGACCGCGCCGGTCACCGATCGGGCAGCACGCAGGCTCCGTTCAGGCTTTTCGGGAGCGGA
>CAUVMU010000040.1:0-9367 GCA_963552775.1 uncultured Eggerthellaceae bacterium
AGTGATTCACTAGAATTATTTGCTCAGTGAGCTACAATGCCGTGGCAAACGGTGGCGGACCTCTGCCAACCGCGATGCGTTCCTGCTCGTGTACTGGCTACAATGCCATGGCGAACGGTGGCGGACCTCTGCCTATCTACACGGTTGGCAGTTGTCCAGCAGGCTATAATGCCGTGGCGAACGGTGGGGTCTTCGCTGCTTTTGGGTGCGCCGAAGCCGGTCAAGAAGCTACAATACCGTGGCAAACGGGGACTTCGCTCGCTAGTCGCTGTTTTGCAAGACCTGAGGAGAAGAGGAATGCATGCTCGTTTCGACAAAAGGACGCTATGCGATGCGTCTGATGATAAACATCGCCCGGATCGGTTCTGATTCGAAGGTCGCTCTGCGCTACGTCGCCCAGGACGAGAACATTTCGCTGAAGTACCTTGAGCAGCTTGCTCACACCTTGGTGAAGGGGGGGCTGCTCGTGAGCGTGCGCGGGCACGGCGGCGGGTACGCTCTGGCGCGCGACGCGAGCGATATCCGAGCGGGGGATATCCTGCGCGCGGCCGAGGGGACGACGGCGCCGGTGGCGTGCAAGGGTCTCGAGGAGACATGCCCGCGCGAGAAGGTGTGCTCGACGGTGCAGTTCTGGGCGGGT
Source organism: uncultured Eggerthellaceae bacterium (assembly GCA_963552775.1). GTDB lineage: Bacteria > Actinomycetota > Coriobacteriia > Coriobacteriales > Eggerthellaceae > CAUVMU01. The sequence goes on from CAUVMU010000040.1 coordinate 641, forward strand.
CTCGATCGCGCAATCGAGGAGTACGTCGACAGCATCACGTTGGCGCAGCTCGCCGCCGGCCGGTCGGACGTCGAAGGACTTGCGACGGAGGAAGCCGCGCTGGTGTAGCGCGTCGCCGGCAGGGGCGTCGGCGCCGGGGGCCCAGGGGCGTCGGGGGCGGCAGGGGCCCAGGGGCGTCGGGGGCGCTACACTGCTAGTAGGCTTGGCGACGGATGACGAAAGCGGCGTTCGGCACCCTCTCGACATTCTCCGACATTCATGTCATGGACAGAATTTGGGATTGTGTATAGGTGCTGGCCAAAAATCGGGATTGTGTATAGGTTTCGGGTGGAAATCGGCCCCATTCTCGACGCATTCTCGACGCTCTGCGAAACGTCTTCGCGATTGGGTTCACGGAAGACCAGGTCACAAGCTCGGACATGCTCGAGGGTTTTGCGGACCCCTTTTCGGACCTATACACAATCCCGATTTCTGTCCACGACCTATACACAATCCCGATTTTTGACCAGCGAAGGCGAGGGTACGGACGAAAATCGCCACCAAATCGCCACCAGCGAAGCCGCCGGGCGAGGGCTATCGGGCGGGCCGCCGGGCGAGGGCTATCGAGCGAAGCCGCCGGGCGAGGGCTATCGAGCGGGCCGTCGGGCGAAAGCAGCCAAGCGAAGGCCGTCGGACGAAAATCGCCACCTGCAGGCCGCTGGGCGAAGGCTGTCGGCGAGCGTAGCCGAGTGAGGGCTCGCCGATGCAGGCCACGTCGGCCTCCGCACGTTCAGACCCGTGTTGGAAAGCGGCAAGGTTTAGGCGCACATCGGTTGGCTGTCTGTAAGGGCCTATCTGTTATGCTAGTCTCCATGAAAATGGTGCTGAGCGACATATCGGCCTTGAAGTACTGGTTCGTTTGCGACGGGCGCACGAATGTTGACTCCCTACGCGCTTCCGTCGAGTTGGACGGTTGCCCGACAAGCAGTGAATTTCAGGATTTCCGCCGCCTTCTTCTCCCGTATGCCGTCGACGGCGCGGTGAACTTGCTGGTGCCGTCTGCAGCGCATCGGCGCATTGTGAATGGGTTGTCGTGCTGCGTGTGGAGCGCCCCGCTTGCTCCCAGTTCACTCTGCCGCGTGTCCCCTGAGCTGTACGTCGTTTCTCCGGAATTCGCATTTGTGCAGATGGCGAATAGATTGCCTATTGAAGAGCTTATCGTTTTGGGAACGTTGCTCTGCTCGTCGTTTTCGCTTGACGGGACAAGTACGTGGGGTTTCAAAGAGCGGATACCGTTGACGAATTCGCAAAAGCTCGAAGCGTTCTCGATAAGCGTCGCAGGTTGTTACGGCGGGACGAAAGCCCGGCGCGCAGCACGCTACTCGATTGACGGGGCCGCCTCTCCTCGCGAGGCTGCGTTGGCGACGATACTGTTCTCGCCTTGCAGAATCGGCGGATACGGAATCGTTCGTCCCGTTCTAAACCGGCGAATCGAGTTCGGCGCGACCGCACGCGCAATGGCGGGGAGGGATTTCTGCGTCTGCGACTTCTATTGGGACAGCGCGCGCCTCGCTTTGGAATACGACAGCGATACGTTCCATACAGGTCCCGACCGCATCGCGCGCGATGCGCGGCGAAGGAACGCGCTCATAGAGCAGGGGGTGTCGTTGCTTGTTGTTACGAACGATCAGGTTGCGTCTGAACAGGGTCGCGACGCCCTCGCACGAGAGCTTGCAGCTGTGCTGCGCTGCCGTCTCAGGATGGGACGAGGATTCTCTCGCGAGGCAAATCGGCTTCTGGTCGAAGCTGCTTTCGTGCTGCCGCCTGCGTGGCTTGGCGGCGGGGACCGTCCGTAACACAGCGTTTTGCCCGGACGACGAACCAATGCCTGAGTGCAGGTTCGCGTATCCGTGCTCCCCGAGCCTCCCGATGCCCGTCTCTGCATCCGTGCACTGCGCCCTTCCCGCCGGCTCGCGGTTGTCATCAGAACAGGCGTAAAGCCGTAGGACTACGTCCTCTGCTACCTCCCTATCCAAAGCGGTCGTTTCGAGCGCGGCCGTCATCGTGCGGTCGCGCCCTGCCATCCGTCTCCGCCTCCGACCGTCTCCGCCTCCGCCCGCCGCCCCTGCCGCCCGCCCTGCCGCCCCTGCCGCCTCCGTCCGCCCCGACCCTGCCGCCCGTCCTGCCGTCCGCCCCGACCCTGCCGCCCGCCTCCGCCTGCCGCCCGCCGCCCCTGCGGCCCGTGCAACCCCCGTGCAGCCGAATGCGACAAATCGGAACCGTCTGCTCATCGTGAGTGACACCGGTGCCCCGTTGTGGGAAAATATTCTTGAACTATCGGATATTCCTGCATGTGAGGTACCCTTATGCCTGCGCAATTCAACGTCAGTGTGGCCGATGCCCGCTCGGTCGCGCGCCTTCAGCAGCACTTCGGCCTGCCCCGCTTCATAGCCACCACGATGGTGGTGCGGGGAATTACGACCGTTGAGCAGGCGGAACGATTCTTCTCGCCTTCGCTTGACCGCGACTGGCTCAACCCGTACCTCATTCCGGGCATGAGCGAGGCCGTCGATACGCTCGAGGCCGCTGTGCGCGAGCGTAAGCACATCATCGTTTTCGGCGACTTCGACCTCGACGGCATCTCGGCCACGACGGTGCTCACGCGCGGGCTGCGCGCACTCGGAGGCCACGCCACGCCCTTCATTCCCCGGCGCTTCGAGGAAGGTTACGGCATTTCCGCAGCGGCGCTCGACCGTCTGCGCCCGCTCGCTCCGGAGCTCGTCGTCACGGTGGACTGCGGCATCGCGAGCAAGCGCGAGGTCGAGCTTCTGCTCGCCGAGGGCATCGACGTGGTCGTGACCGACCATCACGAGCCTGCCGATCTCGTGCCCCAAGGCGTGCCCGTGGCCGATCCGAAGATCGATCGCGACTGTCCGAGCGGCATCCTGGCCGGCGTAGGCGTGGCCCTCAAGCTCGTGCAGGCGCTCGGAGCGCGCTTCGGCTACCCGAACCTGTGGCGCTTCTACACCGACCTCGCCACGTTGGGGACGGTCGCCGACCTCATGCCGATGCGCGACGAGAACCGCGCCCTGGTCAGCGATGGAATCACCCATATCAACAACGCTCCGCGCCCCTGCATCGCCGCGCTTCTGGGGCAGTCGGGGTCGGCTGGCAAGCCGGTTACGGCCACGAACCTCAGCTTCTCCATCATCCCACGCCTGAACGCGGCGGGCCGTATGGGGGACGCCCAGGTGGCGCTCGATTTGCTGCTCACCGACGACTTCGATACGGCCTGTCGCCTGGCGGCCGAGCTCGAGACCGTCAACGACACGCGCCGCACCATCGAGTCCGAGCTTTCCGAGGTGGCGCGCGCGCAGGCGGTCGAGATCTATCAGGGGCAGCGTGCGCTCGTCGTCGCGGGGGAAGGCTGGCACGAAGGCGTCAAGGGCATCGTCGCCAGCCGGCTCGTCCATACCTACGGCGTGCCGTGCCTGCTGTTCACGATAGAGAACGGCGAGGCGCGCGGCAGCGGGCGCACCGTGGGCCAGGTGAACCTGTTCAAGGCCGTCGAGAGTACGGAGGACCTGCTCACGCGGTTCGGCGGCCACGAGGCGGCGGTGGGCGTTACGCTGCCGGTCGAAAACCTCGAAGAGTTCACGCGCCGCCTGTGCGCCTATATGGACGCCCTACCCGACGATGCCTTCCACCCGCTCATCGAAATCGACGCGTGCGTGTCCCTCGACGAGCTGACCATCGAGAACATCGAGGCGCTCGAGAAGTTGGCGCCCTTCGGTCAGGAGAACCGCGTGCCGTGCCTGCTCGCGCGCGATGTGACGCTTGCGAACTGCCGCGCCGTCGGCGCCGAGAAGAACCATTTCTCCTGCACGCTGTCGGTGGGGACCGATCGCGTCGCGGCCATCATGTTCCATTGCACCGACATCGAAGCGCTCATGCACACCGACAGCGTGGTCGGTGCCGCGTTCGAGGTGCAGATAGACGAATGGCGAGGGCGCCGCTCGGTCAAAGCAATGCTCAAGTCGCTCGCTCCCGCCCAGGCATGCGCGGCGCTCGAGGCCTGCCTCGATCCCGGCAACCTGCGGTTCGTGTCCGACCTGTACGCCGCAAGCGACGAGGAACTGTGCGAGTCGGTTCCCGAAAGTCCCGAGGACGTGGAGTCCTACGAGGCCGACCGTGCGGCGAACCGTCAGAGCTGGGAACGTCGGGCGGTCTCGGCTCCCGACCGTCTCGAGGCCGACATCGTCGAGGCGCTGATAGGCAATGGGGCGCTGCACGCATCGCAGCGCGAGGTGCTCGACCTGCTCGCAGCCGGGCGCTCGGTCCTCGCCGTCATGGCGACGGGCCGTGGGAAATCCCTCACGTTCCATGTGCATGCGGCCACTTCGGCGCTGCGCGACCATACGGCGAGCCTGTTCGTGTACCCGCTGCGCGCGCTCATCGCCGACCAGGCATTCCATCTGAACAGCGCGCTTGCCCCCTTCGGCATCTCCGTGAGCGTGCTAACCGGGGAGAGCACGCCCGAAGAGCGGGCTGCGGTGTATCGGAGCCTTTCCGACGGTACCTGCGACATCGTGTTGACCACTCCCGAGTTTTTGGACTACCACGCCGAGGAGCTGGCTGCGTCGGGCCGTATCGGGTTCGCGGTCGTGGACGAGGCGCACCATATCGGTCTCGCGAAGGCGGGCCAGCGGCCAGCCTACACCGCAATCGGAACCGCCCTGAAACGTTTGGGCGATCCGCGTGTGCTGGCGTTGACCGCGACGGCTAACGCCGGTATCGCGCGCGACATCGCGTCGGTTCTGCCCATCGACACCTGCGTGTTCGACCGTGTCGAGCGCGAGAACCTGAAAGTCGATGATAAACGCGGCATGAAGACGAGGGCCGATTATTTGGCGAACCTTGTGGCAAGCGGGGGGAAGACCGTCATCTACGTGAACTCCCGCGAGCAGTCGGTCGCTGTGGCTCGGGCGCTGCGCAAGAAGATTCCCCAGCTCGCTCTGCTCATCGGGTTCTACAATGCGGGTCTGAGCCGCGCCGAGCGCACGCGCATCGAGGAGCTGTTCCGCACCGGGTCGCTCACGGTGCTCGTGGCTACGTCGGCGTTCGGGGAGGGCGTGAACATTCCCGACATCCGCCACGTGGTGCTCTATCATCTGCCGTACAACGAGATCGAGTTCAACCAAATGAGCGGCCGTGCAGGCCGTGACGGCGAACCGGCGGGCGTTCATCTGCTGTTCGGTCGCCTCGACGCGCGCGTGAACGAGGGTATCCTGGCCGACATGACCCCCGATTACGATCGATTCGCATGCATCTACCGCGTTCTCCGCCGTGCGCAGCAAGAGGCGGGGGCCGATTTCTTCACGACGAACCTCGCGAAGATAGGCGAGGAGGCCGCCTCGAAGCAGCGTCCCCTTCCCGCCGCATCGGTCGCCTGCGCGCTTTCGGTGTTCAAGGAACTGGGGCTTATCGAGACGCACACGGTATTCGCGGCCGGAGAGGAGGCGTGTCTTGTGCGCGTAGCGTCGAGCGCGAAGCGCGTCGAGCTCACCGACAGTGTGCGCTATCGGGAGGGGCTGGGCGAGCGGGCCCTGTTCGAGGGGTTCAAACGCTGGGCGCTCTCCGCGAGCGTCCAAGCCTTGCAAACGCGCCTGTCCCGTCCCATCCTTCCGGCATGTGCAAGTTCCGATATGCTGTGCACCTGCGATGATACGGAAAGTCCGGTGGTGTGCGCGCTCGGCTAGACGCTTGAAGCGTACAATGGCAACAGGCATCCTATGGCTGAAAGGAGGGCGGGCATGGACCGAATGGAAGGAAATGCGCCGGTCGTTCTGGGATCGGCGGCGACGAATCGCGTACAGATGCAGACGGTGAGCGACGACTTGCTCGGTCGCCCGCACGTTGCCGGGAAAACGCTTTCGGCGAGCCCGACGGCTTACAGCCAGGACGGAGGGGGCGCCCCGGTAACGCCCGAGGAGCGTTTCGCCGATTTGCGCGATATGACCGCTTCGTACTTCTCCCCTGAAGAGCAGGGCATGCTCGAGCGGGCCTTTGCGTTCGCGTCCCACTCTCACAAGGGGCAATGCCGCAAGAGCGGCGAGCCGTTCGTGCTGCACCCGGTCGAGGTGTCGATCATCCTGGCCGATCTGCGCATGGATGCCGAAACTGTGTGCGCGGCGCTTCTGCACGATACCATCGAAGATACGGCGGCCACGTTCGAGGAGATTTCGGAACGCTTCAACCCCGAGATCGCCCAGCTCGTCGAAGGCGTGACGAAGATCACCCGCATCGAGGTCGAAACCCTTTCCGACGAACAGGCGGCCACCATCCGCAAGATGCTCGTCGCCATGAACAAGGACATCCGCGTCATCGTGATCAAGTTGGCCGACCGGCTGCACAACATGCGCACGCTCGGCTCGCTTCGCGAGGACCGGCGCATATTCAAGGCACGCGAAACGCTCGAGATCTACGCCCCCATCGCGCATCGCCTCGGTATCAGCTCCATTAAATGGGAGCTCGAGGACCTGGCGTTCTTCTACCTGGAGCCGCTGCGTTACAAACAGGTTTCGCGCATGGTCACGGAAAGCCGCGCCGAACGCGAACACTACCTCGCCCAGGTCATCGATGTGCTGCGTGGTGAAATGGACAAGGTGGGCATCGACGCGCAGGTGGTCGGGCGTCCCAAGCATCTGTACTCCATCTACCAGAAGATGACGAACAAGGAGAAGGGTTTCTCCGAAATATACGACCTCATCGCGGTGCGGCTCATCGTGAAGAGCGTCAAGGACTGCTATTCGGCGCTCGGGGCGGTCCACACGCTGTGGCACCCGATGCCAGGCCGGTTCAAAGATTATATCGCTATGCCGAAGTTCAACATGTACCAAAGCCTCCATACGACGGTCATCGGGCCGGCGGGACGCCCGCTCGAGGTGCAGATTCGTACGGAGGAGATGCACCGCATGAGCGAGTACGGCGTGGCGGCGCACTGGCTGTACAAGGAGGGCGGCGGCAAGGCCGGCAAGGACAGTACGCTCGATCAGCAACTCGCCTGGCTGCGCCAGATGATCGACTGGCAGAGCGAGACGCAGGACTCCCGCGAGTTTCTGAAGGACCTCAAAGTCGACCTCGATGCGGCCGAGGTGTTCGTGTTTACCCCGAAAGGCGAGGTCAAAAGTCTGCGATCGGGCTCGACCCCCGTTGATTTCGCGTACGCCATCCATACCGAGGTGGGCAACCACTGCGTGGGCGCGAAGGTGAACGGCTCCATTGTGCCGCTGTCCTACCAGTTGCAGATGGGGGATCGGGTGGAAATCCTCACGCAGAAGAGCGCCACGCCCTCGCGCGGATGGCTCGCGCTGGTCAAGACCCCCTCGGCTCGCTCGAAGATTCGCGGCTACTTCTCGCGTATCAGCCGCGGCGACGATCTTGCCGCAGGTCATGATAGGTTGCAGCGGGAGATGCGCAAGCACGGCATGGGCATTTCGAGCGCTCAGGCCACGCGCGCCCTGAAAACCGTGGCGCAGCATCTGGGCTACAAGGATTCCGACGACATGCTCGTCAGTATCGGCGCCGGTAAGGAAAGCGCTCAACATGTGGGGAATCGCCTGATAAAGCAACTGGCCGATACGAGGAACGAAGAAGCGTCCCTGCCCGGTATCGGTGCCTCGGCGGCTTCGACGGGCAAGATGCCCCCCATGCTCACGAGCGTGCGTCGCCCGAAACACCACGAGACCCACAGTTCGAGCGGCGTGATCGTCAAGGGGCTCGACGACGTGCTCGTGCGCCTGTCGAAGTGCTGCAACCCGGTGCCCTACGACGATATCATGGGGTTCGTTACGCGCGGACGCGGCGTTTCGGTGCACCGTTGCGACTGTCCGAACGCGAAGGATCTCATGTCCGAACCCGGACGCATCATCGAGGTCGAATGGGAGCATGCTCCGGCCGCGAGCACGTCGTACAAGATCGACGTGTACATCGAGGCGCTCGACCGCATGAATCTGTTGCGCGACGTGGCGGCCGCGCTGTCCGAAGAGGGCGTCAACGTGCTCAGCTCATCGACGGCTACGCAGCGCGACGGTATGGTGCAGATGCGCTTCTTGTTCCAGGTGTCCGATGTCGAGCACGTCGACGACGTGATCGGCCGTCTGTACGAAATCGACGGCGTGTTCGAGGCGCGCCGCATGTTCCCGGGCGAGGGCGTTGGCAAGAGCAAGCGGCGGTAGCGCAACGCTCGGGCGTTGGCCGGGCTTGCGATCCGAGGCCTGCGCTCGAACCGTTTTGAAGAGCAAAGGAGTTTGTCATGACATATAAAATCGATGGGGCATGTCTTCCGGTCGAGTTTTTGGTAATGGGGTCCATAGACAACAACGTCTACTTCATCGGAGACGGGGACACGGTCATCGTGGTCGATCCGACCTGCGATGCGCCGCGCATCGTTTCGGCCCTCAAGGGGCGCACGGTGGGGGCCATCGTGCTGACCCATCGCCACTGGGACCACGTCGGTGCCGCGCGCGACCTGCGCGAAGCGACGGGTGCAACGGTGGTCGCCTCGCGCATCGATGCGCCGTGGATAACCGGTGAGAAGAAAGTGCGGGGCGAATCGCACCCGGTGCCGCCCTGTCCGGTCGACCAGCTGGTCGATCACGGCGCCATTCTGCAGATAGGCTCCATGGCGTGGACGGTTATCGGCACGCCCGGGCACACGCCTGGTAGCATATGCCTGTACATCGACCC
>CAUVMU010000041.1:0-9238 GCA_963552775.1 uncultured Eggerthellaceae bacterium
GGGTCGACGAGGAGGACCGAACGGCGAGCGCGCGGCGCAGATGCGAACCTCATATCGAAAACAGCGCGGCCCACTTCGAACAGTGCGCACAATGCGCTAGGATAGGAACGCTCGTCTCGGTACGCTGCCGCCCCCGACGAGCGCGGCCATCGCAACAAGGAGAGCTCCGTGATCCGCTTCAACAACGACTACAACCAATCGGCTCATCCGCGCATCATGGAGGCCATAACCAGCCTCGGCACGACAAGTTTTGCGGGCTACGGACTCGACGACGTATGCGTGCAAGCCGCGCAGACCGTACGCGACGTTGTGGAGGCTCCTGACGCCGCCGTGCACTTCATGGTGGGCGGCACCCAGGCGAACACGACGGTCATCACCTCGCTGCTCGAAGCTTACGAGGGCGTCATCAGCGCAGATGACGGTCATATCAGCGCGCATGAGACCGGGGCCATCGAAGCGCGGGGCCACAAGGTGCTCGCCGAGCCCTCCCCCGACGGCAAGCTGAGCACGGCCCTCATCGAACGCGTCGCCCGGGATTTCGAGGAAAGCGGCGTCCAGGAGCACATCGTCGAGCCGCGCTTGGTATTCGTGTCGTTCCCGAACGAGTTCGGAGCCCTGTACTCGAAGGCCGAGCTCGAGGCCATAAGCACTACCTGTCATGCGCATGGCCTGTTGCTGTTCGTGGACGGCGCACGCCTCGGATACGGGCTGGGCTCGCCCGACAACGATGTAGACATCCGCGATATCGCGCGGCTGACCGACGTATTCACGATCGGCGGGACGAAGTGCGGCGCGTTGTTCGGCGAAGCCGTCGTGTTCCCCGACCCGGTTCTCGGACGGCGTTTCCGCAGTTACATGAAGCAGGGCGGCGGACTTCTGGCGAAGGGATGGCTTCTGGGCGCCCAGTTCCAGGCACTGCTCGAAGACGGCCTGTACTTCGCCATCACGCGGAAGGCGACCGAGCAGGCGCTGCGCATCCGCGACGCGTTCGCTGCCGCGGGGATTCCGGCGCATATAGACAGCCCTACGAACCAACAGTTCATCGAGCTGACTCTTGAACAGGCCGAACGGCTCGCACGCGATTTCGTATTCGATGACGAAGGGCTCGGGCAGCAGGGGCGCGTATGCGTGCGCTTCTGCACGTCGTGGGCTACGGCCGATGAGGAAGTGGACGCCCTCGTCTCCGCCATCGAGGGGCTGTAACCGCCTGCAGACGACGGCGGTCGAGTGCAGCGAAGAGAGCGAGCTACGGCGGAACGGCGGGAACGATGGGCGGCAAGGAAGACGAAGCCTGCTACTCCTCGCTCGCCTCGAGCACGCAGGGCGAGGCGCAATCGTCGGCAACCGTGGGAATCCGCACGAACATAAGCCACAGCAAAAACACCGCAACGCACGAGAGGATAATCCACACCACGGGCTTGCGCACGAAGAAAGCGCTGATGGCGAGCATGGTGAGCGAGACGGCTAGGATGCGCGCCTTCTTCCCGCGCGTAATACCCCCGTCCTGTTTGAACGGAACCACATAGGTCCGGTAGACCTTCGTCTTGCACAGCCAGCGATGGACGCGCTCGGAGCTGCGAGCGAACAGGAACGCCGCGAGCAGCACGAACGGCGTGGTGGGCAGCACGGGCACGAACACGCCGACGCAGCCCAAAGCCAGGCTCAACCAGCCTGCAGCCAGCATAAGATACCGTTTCACGCGTACCTCCGTCCCCTTCCGCCTGAGAGCGCCCGCTCAACGAGCCGGATTCGGCACCCCTCAAGTTCAATTCTTATAACATTTACCATGACTTACGCCTTTTCATGCGGTGAATTCCCTAAAAGCACGAATCGAGCCGCTATTCGAACCTGCGAGGGCGCACGAACGGTGCAAACCTGATACTATCGAAAGCGTCCCAAGGAACAACAACGACAAGCGGAGGTGCCCCATGAAGGAACTGGCCAACGACAAGACGCTCTACGCGTTCGCGCGCGACCTGGAGCCCGCCCTGATCGTCGAATCGGGGGAGACCGTGCGCATTCGCACGAAGGACTGCTTCGGCAATCAGCTGCGCTCGGCCGCCGACGAGCTGGACTCTATAGATTGGGACCGCATCAACCCTGCTACCGGACCAGTTTTCGTAAAAGGAGCCGTTGCAGACGGCGCTTTGGCCGTGCGCATCGACAATATCGAGTTCGACGGGTGCGCCGTAGCGGCGACCGGCAAGGACGAAGGCGTCTGCGGCGACCGTTTCGAGGGGTGGAGCACGCTGTTCTGCCATATCGAAGGCGACGAGCTCGTGGTCTCCGACAAGCTTCGCCTGCCGCTCAACCCCATGATCGGCGTCATCGGCGTGGCGCCTGCCGGCGAGCCCGTGAACTGCGGAACGCCGGGGTCGCACGGTGGCAACATGGACAACACGGCCGTCACCACAGGAGCGACGCTGTACTTTCCCGTCGCTGTGGACGGTGCGCTGTTCGGATGCGGCGACATGCACGCCTGCATGGGCGACGGCGAGATAGGCGTATCGGGAGCGGAGGCTCCCGGCTGGGCCACGGTGACGCTCACGGCCCTGCCCGAACTGCATCTGAGCAATCCCGTACTGGAAAACGAGACGCATTTTGCAACCATCGCGTCGGCCGACACGCTCGACCAGGCAGCCTATCAGGCCGTTCACGATATGCTCGACCTCGTGTGCGCGCGCACCGGGGCCGATCCGGCCGAGCTGACCATGCTGTTCTCGCTTGCGGGCGACGTACGTGTGTGCCAGATGGTCGACCCCCAGAAAACCGTGCGCTTCATGCTGCCCAAGCACGTGCTCAACGCCTACGGGTTCGAGTTGTAGATGCAAGGCGCGCGCGACGGCGCTCCCGCCTGAATCATCGGGCGAGGCGCCGTCGAGCCGTCGGAGCATCGGGGGCGCCGTCGGACGCCGAATGAACGAGGTGAAGCGAGCTGCGCATTCGCGCACGTGCCTTCACGAGTCAATTCGGTGCATTGCCTTCCTCTCGCTAAGCAAGTATACTTGCCGGTATACTTGCAACGCAGAACACCGATTACTCGAGGACGGAGGCAGCATGCCGCAGCTCTCGCTTTACCTTGATGAGGAAACCATGGACAGCCTACGCAAAAGCGCGGCCGCTCGGGGCGTCTCCCTTTCACGATGCGCCAGCGACGCCATTCGCGGCAATGCTGCCGCATGGCCTGCCGGGTTCTGGAATTTATACGGCGCTGTAGCGGATTCCTCGTTCGCACGGCCGCAGGAGCCCCCTTTCGAACTCGACGCCGTCCGCCGAACGTTCGAGTAAGGAGCCGGCGTGTACCTGCTCGACACCGATACCTGTATCGAATTTCTGCGCGGCAATCTGGCCTTCGGACGCACCACGCTCGAGCAAAGCGACCCGCGCCTGTTCGGCATCCCCGCAATCGTGCGAGCCGAGCTTTTGCTCGGCGCAGCGAAATCGAACTGGGCGCAGGAGAACCGCTTGATCGTCGAGTCGTTCCTGCTTCCGTTCGAAACGATCCCCTTCGACGGCAGCTGCGCGGAAGCTTACGCCCGCATTCGGGCCGACCTTGAATCAAGCGGTCGCCACATCGGGCCGAACGACCTGTTCATAGCCGCAACGGCGGTTGCGCGAAGCGCCGTGCTCGTCACCAACAACGTACGTGGGTTCTCACGGGTGGAAGGGCTTTTGCTCGAGTCGTGGGCGGGAACCGAACTGTAACGAAACTGCACGCAGGAAGGCGGCGTCTTTACGCGACGCGGTCCTCGACATCGTACCGCCCGAAGTGCAGCACGTTCTCCAAATAACGCAGGCCGGCGATGAACAGGGCGGTTCCCAAGCCCACGTAGAAGAACGCAATGAAGAACCGCGGCACGGCGGGCAGATGCCGCAGCACCACGCCGAGCGTCATCATGAACGCGATGATCGCATACGTGCGCGGCGTGAAGAACGTAAGCGGGTTGTTGCGTTCCGACGGGAGATTCACGATGCGGCGGCGGTTTTTCACGGTCATCTTCTGGAACATGAAGAAGAACGGCACGAAGATCACGATCGTAAACCCCACCAGCAGCAACGAGAAGTTGCTCGGATACTCCATCACTCCGAAATGACACACGAAGAAGCCGGCGAGCAGCCACACAGCTGCAGAAATACCCAGGAGAAATCGACGGGATACCATGCGCGCGCCCCTAGGAGTCGCCGCGCGCGACCGGGACTTTCACCACGATCTTGCGCACGCTGCCACGATGGATGCCGTCCGCCAGCCCCGGCTTGTGCGCCTCGCCCGGCCACACGATGCAGAAGTCGCCTGCGTTCAAGTGGATGACGCTCGGCACATTCTCGACCTGGTCGGACAGCGCGCAATCGCTCTCGGTCGCAAGCGCTCGGTAACGCTCGGGATCGACCGGGGCCTCCACGAGGATTTCGGAACCCTCGACAACGAACTGCACATCGGCATAATCGAAGTGCTGCTCGAACTGCTTTTTATCCTGGCTGACCGGAACGTAGGTCTGCACGTTCGCGAAAACACCCGCTTCAAGGTCGACGCGACCGTCCTGCAAAGCCTTTGCGTCGAACGAGGACAGGAACGTCAAAGCCACGTCGAAAGCGGGGGAAATCCCTTGGTAGCGCGCTCTATTCGCAACAGAATCCTTAATCATGCCCGGCCTCCTTGCTGACCGCGAACGTGCTCAGCCCGTGTTTAACCCGCCTATTGTACGACAGGGCGCGCCGCATCGCCACCCATATATGCAAGACATCGCAGCGTAATGGGGAATTTCGAACGAATCGGACGCGAAGACAAGCGTGCGCACGGGCGCTGGAGAATGCAAGAACGCCGTCTTCGAGACGGCGTTCAGTTTTGTCATATGGAGCGGGCGACGGGAATCGAACCCGCGTGGTCAGCTTGGGAAGCTGAAATTCTACCATTGAATCACGCCCGCAGTGGGGAATCATTATACCGCTACCTCCTTCTTTCCCTTAGGTATTTCAGGGAATCCTCACGAGCAACGCCCTAAGCGGCAGCCCGGAGGAAGTTCAGGTATCGGGCTCCGATACCTATGCCCGTGTTCGGCACGTAAGCCGCGTAGAGACGGGTCTTTGACAGTTGAATAGACTTTCCCGACTCCGGCTGGGGCCGTAACAGAAGTGACGTTACAGCCCCTTGTTCACATCCAAAGCCTGGGCATCGCCTTCTGCCTTCTTACGTGTCGCTTCGCTCCCGATGACGCGGCGGCGCCTTCAAGTCCCCACGTTTGCGACGACGGTTGACGCCAGTTGTAATATTGCCTTTTAACTGGGAATACGGTATGATCAGGTAACCGATTCGAGGGGGTTGCCGATGCCCGGTCCACCTTCAAGCCCTACCGCCAGAACCAGATGCGCCTGCTGCCGCTCGGCTTGTCCGACATGGTGCCGGCCAACCACATGGCGCGCGTCGTCGACGAGGTCGTCGTGCCGCTGGACCTGACGGCTCTAAGGTCGCCCTACCCGGGAGGCGGGGCGCCGGCCCACGACCCGCGCATGATGCTCAAGGCCGTCGTCTACGCGTACGCGAGCGGCGTGTGCTCCTCGCGCAAGATATCCGAGGCGACCCGGTCCAACGTGTACTTCCTGTGGCTGACCGGCCGCACGGCGCTGGACCGCATGACGGTGAACCGGTTCCGAACCGAGCGGCTGCGCGGCGCCTTCGAGGGCATATTCACCGATGCGGCGCTCATGCTCGCCGAGCTCGGCCACGTGACGCCCGGCACCTGCTTCCTCGACGGCACGAAGGTCGAGGCCGATGCCAGCAAGTACGCGTTCACCTGGCGCAAGTCGACCGAGAAGAACCGCGAGAAGCTGCGGGCGCGGGTCGGCGCGCCCATGGACGAGGTCGACGGCCTGGACGACGAGGGGGACGGGCTCTTCGGCGGCATGCCCGAGCCCGGCGGGGCGACGGCCGACGACGTCGAGGAAGCGGCACGCCGGATAAGCGAGCGCCTGGAGGGCGCCCCGAAGGACAAGGCGCTCAAGAAGGCGAAACGGCTGGTCGAGAAGGACTGCCTGCCCCGCATGCGACGATGCGAGCGGGACCTCGCCGACATGGGCGGGCGCAAGTCGCTCTCCAAGACCGACCGCGGCGCGGCGTTCATGCGCATGAAGGAGGACCGCATGGGAAACGGGCGGCCCAAGGCCGGCTGCAACGTGCAGAACGGCACCGAGAACCGGTTCGCGACCCACGCCGCCGTCCACCAGCGCCCGGGCGGCACGGCCCGCGTCGAGCCGCTCAAGGAGTCGCTCGGCACGTACCGGGGGCGTTCGTGGCCGACGCCGGCTACGGCAGCGAGGAGAACTGCGACTGCCTGGAGGGCGAGGGCTCCGGGGCGTTCGTAAAGCACGACGCGTTCCACAAGGGGCAGAAGAAGCCGTTCGCGCAGGACCCGACGCAGCCCGCCGACCGGGGGTACGACGCGGGCGCCGACGAGTGCGGGGGCGGCAGGGGGCCGGCCTTCGAGCGCGAGCGCGCGGAAGCGAGCGAACTCGGCTACGAGTCGACCGTCGGGATCTACGGCCGCCCCGACTGCTCCGGTCGCGCTCTCGCGGCGAAACGCCTCGAGCCCGGCCAGGAAAACAGGCGTATCTACGTGAACCCCCGCCGCGACGAACCGAGGAAGAAGGCCGCAGAGAGGCTCACGAGCGACGAGGGGGCGATCCTGCGCAAGCGCCGGTCGACCGACGTCGAGACCGTGTTCGGCGACGTCAAGCGCAACTGGGGGTTCAGGCGGTTCGCCCTGCGGAGCATCGAGAAGGTCGCCCACGAATGGAGGCTGCTCATGATGGGGCGCAACGTCAGGAAGCCGACCCGCAAGCTCGTGGAGGCCGCCGCGAACCCCGCCCCGGCAACCGCGTAGGCTCCGCCGCGCAATTCTGCGCCAGCTCGCAAAGACGGCATAATTGAAGGGCGAGAACCATTCGGTCCCCGCCCTTCTTGTCCAGAGGCTTCTGTTACAGCCCCTTGTGGCCCGTGCATTGGACGGGGTTCGGGAGGCGCGCCAAGGGAGGAAGCGAAACCCGGAAGGGCCTGAGTTTTCCAGAGGGCTTGAAGGGGAGCGCTCCCTCGCGGAAAAGTTTTCGCGGCCCTTGCGCGCCGCCCGGTCCCCGGCCGAGCATCCGGGCATCAAGGCCGCCGGGGGGCTCGGGGCCACGCTCGGGGGAGGTCGGATGGCGACGTACGCATACGGGCGACCATCGCTGCACGCGCGAGGAGATTCAGTCGATGCTCCGCGATGCTGAGTCGTCAAGCGATGACTCCCGTATTGCAGAGATGGCGGAGATGGACCATATCGACTATGAGACGGTTCGTAAGTACCGTACCCGCTTTGAGTTCAGAAACGAGGGACACATCTGGAATACCGCAAGCGACAATGACTTCCTTACGTTTCTCGGCGCAGCCGGAAAAGACGCAGAAGGGATTCTGCGGCCGACATATGCTGGAATGCTCATGTTCAGCAAGGATTGCTGGATAACCCGCGTGCTCCCGGATTACTTCCTCGACTATCGGCAGGAGACTAGCACTGACACTCGATGGGGGGATAGGTTCACATCGTTCACTGGAGACTGGTCGGGCAACATCTATGACTTCTACATCAAGGTGTACAACAAGCTCAAGGCCGCGCTGAGAGTTCCATTCAAGCTGGAAGGAATTGAGCGTGTTGATGACACTCCTGCACATGAAGCTCTTCGCGAGGCTCTAGTGAACTGCCTGACCAATGCCGATTATCATGGGAGAAGCGGTGTCGTTTGTGTTTGGCGAGATGAAGCGCTGGCGATCTCCAATCCTGGCAATTTCCGCATTCCTTTTGAGAAGGCTGTGCAACCAGGCGAGTCAAGTCCTCGCAATGCAACAATGCTCAAGATGTTTGCCATGATCGACGCAGGCGAACGCGCAGGAAGCGGTATAATCAAGATTTTCCATGGGTGGAGGGAAATGGGTTATGGAGAGCCGTCGTACAGAGAAGAATTCGACCCTGATAAAACGGTCCTGACGTTGCCTCTTTCCGAGATATCTGCCGGTCACCGTCAGATACGAGCGGCAGATATTAATGCCCCCGCATCTGGGGAAAAGGAGCGCAGCAAGGCTGGCATAGTCCAGTATCTGACGGTACGCGGGCCTTCCAAAACGGCAGATATCGCATCTGGAGTTGGTCTCGGCATTTCTTGGACCAACGAGCTTCTAAGGGCGCTCGTATCCGAGGGGATCGTTGAGGCTGAAGGAAATGCCCGTGCACGAAGGTATGCACTGCGTACGGTCTCTGACCAGCAGAAACACTGAGATGACAGAAAGACGATTCGACATAGGCTCCGTTTTCGATATCTTCCAAGATATCGGAGAGACTGCCAGATTGTTGCTTCAAAGCTTCGCCGGAGGATCTGCGTCAGACCAACTCGGCCTGTGTACCGTCGAAGGGAAAACTCCTTACCGCCTCGTCGGTAAAAGACCTTACCGTTTACAGAACAGCATGGCGCTCAGCGCCATCGCTTCCTCCCGTGCCCGCGCAAGGCTTGCGCTCGGGCTCCTGAACAGCTCGATCACCTTGAGGTGGCGCCCGTGCCGCTCCTTGCAGGCGGAGAGGTAGCGTTGGTAGCGCTCGTCGGTCTCGCAGGCGGCGAGCACATCCTCCTCGGGCGGCAGCTCGCCGCCCATGGCCATGGTCGAGCGTATCACGCAGCGCTGAGTCTCCACGCGCCGCCAGAGCTTCTCGAAGTCGGGGTCGGCCTGGGCTGGTCCCGGCATGTCCAATGGCTCGCCGTCCGCGTCGAGCAGGTCCGGCAGTATCGGCTCGTCGGCGTAGGCCGAGAGCCCTCCCTCGCCTTCGAGCCACCGCGCGAGGTTCTTAGCGAGCGTCACGTCGTCTGTCTTTGGCAAGACTTTTTTCGACACATTGGCATGTCGCATGTCGACACTCTGGCATCGGTTTCCGCTGACCTCGCCGCCTGATTCGGACTGGCGAGGCCCGCCTGCTCGATTGCCTGGCATCCTCCTCGCCCTGCTTTCCCAGCATCAGCGCGTTCCCCATGCGGCGGCCGGCGCCCGTGAACTCGACCATACGGCCGTGGTAGACGAGGCGGTCGACCGGCGCCGCAGCCATCTTGTCGTCACCGAGCACCGCGCCCCGCTTCCCGAACTCCATGTTCGTGGCGATGACGACGCTGCGCTTCTCGTGGCGTTTCGACACGACCTGGTACAGCGGGCGCGCGCCCCCGATGCCGATCG
>CAUVMU010000042.1:0-9211 GCA_963552775.1 uncultured Eggerthellaceae bacterium
CTTGTAGCTCTCCACGTCGAGGTTCTCGTCCTGGCCGTGAATGCGCGTGCGCTGATCCCCCCTGAACAGGATACCCGCAAACCGGTACGTGCGCGGGCAGATGCGGTGCAGGTGACGCGCGTCACTGCAGCTCGACTGCACATAGGGCGCGATGCCTGCGTCGGGGTATACGCTGCGCACGATACGGCGCAGGTAGCCGAACGCGTCGTCGTCGAACGCCGAGACGGGCGACGGGTCGAACGCGAACAGCGGCTCGACCGTGGCGTCCGAGCCGAACCGCGCACGAATGCGGTCGAGCGCGACCTCGACGTTCTCGGCGGGGTCGATGCGCACGTTGACCGTTGCCCGCGCACGCTTCGGAATAATGTTCGCGGCGGGAGAGCCCGCAAGCTCGGTGATCGCGTAGGTCGTGCGCACCATGGCCGCCGTTTCGGGGGATTTCTTCAGGATGGAGAGCACGAAAGGCCTGGACAGCCACAGATTGCCGAACACGAGGCGCAAACCGAACGATCCATGAGCGGCAAGCTCCCTGAGCAGGGCTGCGACCGGGGGCGCGAGACGCGCAGGGGCCGGTGTGCGCTGGAGCGCATCGAGGCCGGCAACGAGCTGGGCCGTAGAATCGTTGAGGGACGGCGTCGAAGCGTGGCCGCCCTGCGAGTCCACGACGATATCGACGCTCGACATGCCCTTCTCAGCCACACCGATGACCGCGAACGGACAGGAAACGCCGAGCGGCGGGTTGTCGATGACCGCCCCGCCCTCGTCGAGCACCAGGTAGGGAGAGATGCCGCGCTCCTGGAACAAGCGCACCATGGAAGGCGTCGTATCGCCCGCATCCTCCTCGCAGTTCGACGAGCACAGATACACGTCGCAGGGCGGCACGTACCCTTCGGCAAGGAGCATGCTCGTCGCCTCGAACAGCGCGGCGAGAATGCACTTCGTGTCGACCGAGCCGCGCGCCCAGATTCGACCGTCCTCGACGTCGGCCGCGAACGGATCGTGCGTCCAACCTACGGGATCGGCCGACACTACGTCATGATGCGCCATAAGCACGACGGGATCGAGCGAGGAATCGGCCCCCGCCCAGCGGAGCATGATGCCGTAGTCGTTCACGAGCGTGAGCTCGAGGTTGGCGAACACGCTCGGATACAGCTCGCGCATCCGGGGAACGAACTCGTCGAAAGCAGCATGGTCGGCGTCGGGGTTCTCAGCGTCCCATACGGTCCTGCAGCGCAGCATTGCGCGAAAGCGCTCGACCGCCGCATCCGAACCGATGCACGTGCTTTCGGGCAGCGGATCGACCACTTCGGACGGTACGAGCCGCAGCGCGTTCGCCACGAAAACCGCAACGAGCACGGCGAGCGCTGCCACGACAATGATTGCAACGACCATAGCGCCTCCCTACATCGAGAAACCCCGTGCCTCACCCGACGCTCGGCACGGACCCGAGAACAGTATACGCCCGCACGATGCCATGCGGGCGCAGAGGAGTTTCGGTTACCGAGGCACTGCGGTTCTATTTCAACTTCACATCGGGATTGTCCAGCAGGCCCTCGACAAGCGGGCGATACAACTCTCCCACCGACGATTCGCTTATCACCGTCACACACTTGCCGGAATCCTTGGAGGATGACCCGCACAAATAGACCCGCTCGCCCGCATCGCCGAAATCGATGACGATGAAGCGATCGTGGAACCTGCGACCTGTTTTGCGGAAGTTTATGCGCACATCAGGATATTCGGCCACGAAGTCTTCGTAATCCGAACGCGCAAGCCCCTTGCCTGCATTATCGGTAAAGACAATGACCTCAACATCCTTGGTAGCATGCCGCATGTGTGCAAGGGTCTTCAGCCCGATATAGTTGTCTACAATGAATATAGACTTTTTCGCCTGCGCGTATATCTGCTGATAGGCGACGGAAGCCTCGACGGTCTGGCCATCGAGCACCAAATACTCCCTGCCGAAGGGCACCGCATCGAAACCCGCCATGAACTCGGCAAGCGTCTCCTGTGTTCTCGCGAGAGATTGCCGCACCTCGCTCAATCCTGCACCGACCTCTGCGATAGCCCTCGCATTCTCGCCCGTCTGCGCTGCAACGACGGCGACCGTCCGCCAAACAGGCGGACCCTGAGTTTCCGTCAGAAAGTCCTTCATCTGCTTGAACAACCTAATGAGCGCCTTGCTCTGTTCGATTGCAAGCTTGCCGCGCAACACCGTCATCAACATGTAAATGCCCTGTTCGGTGAAAGCATAAGGGAGCTTGCGGCGGCCGCCCCAATTTACGGCCGGCTTTTGCGACTTCAAGCTGCTCTCGATATCAGCATCTTCTGAACTTGATGTCAAATTTTTTGACATCAAGTTCGCGGCGTTGATGAAATCAGTGTTTAATATCGCATTTTGCGATATCGGACCGATTGGATTACGCTCGCCATCCGATCTTGAAGTCGACTTTTGCGCCCTCAAGTCCTTCCATTCCTCACGGGTTAGCTGAAAGCGAAAATCATCATCGAACTTATCGGAGTTGTTACGTACCTGCTGATTGAATGCGCTGGTTGAATAGCCGTAGATCTCTGCAAGCTCAAAATCGAGCATGACCCGTTGACCGCGAATGACGTATATTTTGCCTCGAATCATCTCGACGGTGGCGATAGGGGTTTCCACTTTCTTTATATCGCTCATTGCTCCGCCCCTTCACGTATAACATCAAGGTCAGTTTTCAAGAAAGCGAATGCTCTCGAAATTATTCGGCTATTCCGTCGATGTGCGACCGCATCAACCGAAAAGCATAGACGCAGGCTCGAGAACAGTATACGCCCGCACGATGCCATGCGGGCGCAGAGAAGCTCGAGGGGCGGGGCGCTCAACGGCGCAGCGGCCCGCACGTGCAAGGGAAAACGGGCTTAGGAGCCGAGCATCACGGCAAGAGCCTCGATCGCAGAAGCCGCAAAGCCCCGCTGCGACACTTCTGAGGAGCTGCGGCGCGGCGCAATCGTGGAGGCGTGGGCTCCATCGTCCGCCGACGACCCCGCAAATACGGCCCCCGCTTCACCGTCGTCAAGCGTAAGGGAGGCCTGCGTCCCCTGCCGCTCATCGAACGTTCCACGGTCGACGGAAGTCTCGGAGACCCCGTTTGCCTCCGTCGTTTCGAAGTCGGAGCCGACGGTTGTCTCGTCCTTTGACGAAACCGCCTCGTCGTCGACCTCGGTCGCTCCCAAATAAGACCCCGTATGGTCGAAGGACCGCGTATCGGTCCCGTCCGACACGGCAGGCTCCGAACCTAAGGCGAGGTTTTCTTCCGTTTGTTCGGACGAAGCGGATTGCGCGTATGCGAACGAGCTCGTGCCCGAAACGGCGAGAAAAACTGCAGGGAACACGCCCAGCAAGAGCGCTCCGGCAAGCGCCGCCCCCCATATGCGTTTTCTCAGCTGGCGATGTTTTGACATCGCAGTCGCGTTCTCATAGTTCACAGTAGCATCGTTGCGCTTCATGGAATTGCCTCCTGTTCGATCGAATCCGTATCGCGTTCTTAGAAGATATGATACGGATTCCACCTGAAGGAAACTTGAAAAACGCAGCCTGTTTGCCGCGATTTCCTGGAGAATGCGTTACGGGCAGGAAACCGCACAGGTGCGCCCCGCAACGATTTCATGCATGCGCTTCGCAGGAAGAACGACAGCGAACCCGCTCGTCGAACAACCCGTGCGCATCCCGCAGAGCCCGATCGACGGAATCCCGCAGAGCACGAGCGTCGCCGTCGAAGCGGAGCACCGCGTTTCCGCTGTTGATGATGGTCTCGACCGACGATGCTCCCAGACGCTCGAGCGTTTGGACGAATTCGCGCATCACCAGCTTGTTCTTTTCTCCCACGTTCACGCCGCGCAGAAGGACGGCGTATGCCTTCGCCATGCAGGCCTCCTCGGACGCTCCGCCATCACGGCCTTCAGCGTACCGCTCCAGTATAGAAATTCGTCCACAGCGCATTGCGCGGATGCGAAATCCCTCACGCCAGTAGCGAATCGCCCCTTTAAACGCACATGCAAATGCAGCTGGCAAACACCTACGCTTGCCAGCTGCAAACTTTTACTCAAGCAATCGCTTTACAGCAGCCTTCAAACCCGCTCCGCATACACGACAGCGTTCTTCGTGCCCTCCCAAGCAGGAAGTTCGAAGAGATGAAACCCGCGTTCATGCAGTTCATCGGCTGCACGCTCAGCGTCTCCGCCATAAGAAAGCGCCCCGTTCGGGCAGGCGTTCACACAGTACGGAAGCTCACCTGCCGATGTTCGACTTCCGCATTTGATGCAGCGCTTCGACCAGAGAGGAATCCACGACATGCGCAGGTTCGGCCACGTTCCTGCTGGACGGTCGATGCCCTCTCCGCTCCCCAGCGTACGCACGGTTAGCCAGAATACGTCGTCAGGAAGGTCGTTTCCCACTTTACACGCAAGCGAGCAGGTCCAGCAGCCCGTGCATCGTTGCAAATCAACCACAATGACATCGTTTTCAAGGGTTTTCATGCTAGGCCTCCTCCCCATCGGAAACTTTTTTCAGATCGCACGCGCAATCCCAAATCGTATCCCACGCACCCGCCATGCCGCCGATACCACCGGTCGCAAAGCCTGGCTGGAAGCCGTCCTGAGCTTTGACGCATTCATACCAATGCTCGGAACGGTCATCGAGCGTTTCCCGACTACCCAAAGGAACGATGAGCTCAGAATACATGCCCTCTTCGAAGGCATCATGGCGCCATCCGAACCACACTTGCACGGTTCCCGGAGGTATAGCCTTGTCGAGCTTCATCTCAATAATCACGTGACCTCTGTCGTTATACACCTCGACCGTATCGCCGTCTTTGATACCCTCAGCGCAAGCGTCGACGGGATTGATGCGCCCCGTGGGCTTTCTTCCCGAAAGCTCAGCCATAACCGGATCGTCGGTGAACATCGATTGCATGAAGAAGCGCTGCCGCCCGCTGAAGAAATGGTAGCGGTGCTTGGCATCACCGCGCGCAAGGCTCATGGGCGTAGGAGCCTCAAGAGGTTCGAGATACTGCGCGAGCTGAGCATTCACGGGAACAAGGCGTTCACAATAGAACTCGAGCCGCTTGCTCGGCGTATCGAACTGCATACCCATGAACGGATCCCAGTTCACCGGAGGCGTTGCCGCACGCACCATCTTCTCCTCCAGCAAGCGCTCGATAGTCAAAGGAGGCTGGATGCTGGCGATAAGCGGATAATCCGAATGCAGGCGTACGTCGATCCACTCGAGCGCTGTCTTGTCGAAATATTCCCCCAACCCAACGCGGCGAGCAAGCTCACTGTAAAGGAACGTAGGGTCTTTCGCTTCACCGCGTGGCTCGATGGCGGGCTCTTGTAGCACCACGTGATTGTACGCCGCGCTCGCCACCAGTTCGTACCGCTCGAAAGGCATACAGTCGGGCAGCACGTAATCGGCATAGGCGCCCGTATCGGTCATCCAGATATCCACGTCTACGATAAGTTCCATCTTGGGGAATATCGTATCGATCCACAGCCCTCGATTCGGACAGTTATGCACAGGGTTGCCAGCGACCACCCAGAACGCCTTGATAGGATACGGATTCTCAGACTGTACTTGCTCGATGAACTCGGCTTGACGCATCCATTTACCCTTGTAGTTCTCGCGACCTTCGGGCATCGTGATAGCGCGATCGTTGAAAATGAGCGGAAATCCTGCTGGGAGCATCTCGCTTGTAACTCCAGCACCGGGGCGTCCCAGATTGCCCGTTAAGGCTCCAAGCAGATAGAACGCACGATAGCTTTCGCCCTGGTTCTGATAGCGCAAGCCCAACGCTCCGATGATGTAGGCCGAAGGAGCCGCCACGTATTCATCGGTAAGACGTTCGACCGTTGCAGCGGGAACGCCGGTAATAGCTTCTTGGAACGTGGGCGTATAAAGAGCGATGTGCTCACGCAGGCGGGCGAACGCCGTCTTGCACGCAACCCCGTCTACTACATGAACCCCGTCGAGCTCGGGGTTGTCGCAGGCAAGCGCCTTCTGACCAGGAACGGTCGCCACAGGTGCTCTGGCATCGAGGTCCCAAACGAGGCAATTTCCCTCACTGTCGCGTAAAAACATGCCGTCGTCGTCGCGAACGAGGAAGGGGGCAACGGTGTGCTCGAGCAAAAACGGAACTTGATATTGCCCGCGCTCGATAATCAGATTGATCATAGCAAGCGCCAACGCGGGGTCGCTCCCAGGCTTGACCGGTATGAACTCATCGGCATAGCCGGCTGTGCCGTCGAAGATAAGCCCGATATCGACGACCTTCGCCCCACGGCTCTTAGCCTCGACGATATGCTTTGCCAGGCGCTGTTGGTTCTCGACAGGGTTCGCACCCCACACAATCAGATACTCCGAACTGTCAAAATTCGCGGGATCGGTGGTCATATACTTGTAGAAATTCCCCATATCGAAATAGGCGGCGTAAAACGGCCCGTTATCCAACCCGTAGCTCTGAACCGGGTCGGTAGCTCCCCATAACCCGATAAAGCGTGACGAGAGCACGGCGGCAAGGCCTTGGGATGGCGGCACACTTGCCACGATGTCCCACATCGCTAGGCATTCGGGCCCGTAGCGCTCGCGCAAGTCGAGCAGCTTCGCTGCAATCTCGTCAAGAGCTTGATCCCACGATATGCGCTCCCATTTGCCCTCTCCTCGCTCGCCTACGCGCTTGAGCGGATAGAGCAGTCGCTTTTCGTTATAGGGCTGACGACATGACATAACGCCCTTCTGGCAGATATGTCTCTCGTTCGCCTCGACACCTGTATAGACGGCTTTCTCAGTGCGAACGATTTTTCCGTCTTTCACAATCGTCTTCAACGCGCAGAACTCGTGGTCACCCCAACCTGGACAGCAGGTGTAGACGAACGACTCCCCTTTCATAAGTCCTCCCCCTCTCTCGTCTTTTTAGGCTGGAAGCGTACGTAAAAACGCCCGCACAGCGATACGGCTGCGCCGTGCACCTCGCAACCCCTCGATACCATTGTAAAAAGCATGCAAGGCTGCAGAAAATAACCGCCTTGTTGCATGCGTTTCAACCTCTGGTTGTGACACAATAAAGCAAGGGGAGCTGCGGCCGGGGGGAGACCATGCATATAGAGGTTCTGCGGTACTTCGTACGCCTCGCGCAAGCCGGGTCGTTCGCGGCGGCGGCACGAACGTTGTTCATATCCCAACAGGGACTGAACAAGGCCATCGGCACGCTCGAGACCGAACTTGAATGCACGCTCGTAAAGCGCAGCCGCACGGGCGTACGGCTAACCAAGGACGGCCGAATTCTGCTCGCCCATGCGCAGCACATCCTGGACGAGCACGAGCGCCTCGTCGACGATCTTATAGAACAGCGCCAGGGTACCGCGTTCGACTTGCGTCCGCCCATCGTGCATGCAACGTACTATGCCACGCAGATAGCAGCCGGGCTCACCGAGCACCGAAGCTTGCTTGAAAGTGTTTCCTACCTAGAAGAACCGTTTCCGAAAATACTCGAACGGGCCGAATCGGATACGGGATCGGGGATCTACCTCGTCGACATCTACCCGCGCACGCGAGCGCTGCTGAACAGCCGCAACGACGTCGTGTTCGAACCTGTCGTCGCTACTGATTTCGGGATTGCATGGAAAGAGGGATCGCCGTTTGCCGAAGAGCAAACCATTCATCGCGATAGTTTGAGCGAAATTCCCCTTGCGTACAACACGTTCAGGGAAATGGCGAACCTGACCGATTGGATATTCGCCGAACATCCTCTGCGCAACGTACGTATGGGCGCAACGAATCCGCGCGCCTTACTGGAGTTCGCGCAGTCCTCGAGCCAAGTGGTCTGCACATTCGATTCGTTCGGATTCCACCTTGCAAAACTCGACCCCGATATGCCCACTGATCACCTGCACTTTACACCGCTTAGCACACCGAAAGCACATTGTCACCTGGGATTGCTTCACTCCCGCGATCGCAAGCGCGCGCTTCAGGTGCAGCATGCAGCCAATCTTATCAAGCGCGCGCTAACCGAAGGGCACGACGAGTATTTCGCCCGTCACCCGCTCTAAGAACCCTGGCGCGATTGCAACAGGAGCGCATCCTTCATACGGCCGGCAACGGTCCGCCTCTACGCCAGCGGCAGCTCGATCGTCACGCTAAAACCTGTGCCCTCCGGCGAATCAACGGAGATGGACCCCCTATGAGCTGCGGCGATCCTGCTCACGAGCAAAAGCCCGAGACCGTGGCTCTCGCGAGCGCCTACCGGCTCCTCCGCGCGTGCACGACGCTCCTCCTCAAGCGCCGCGTAACCGGGTGGTGGCAAAGGCGAGCCTGCGTTCGGACGAACGGACCCCGGAGAATCCGCCGCGGCACCGACCGATGCGGGGGCGGATGCAGGTGCGCCCTGCAGCGAGATCCTCATCCGCAGCGCCGCAAGATCGGCGGCCGAGGCTCCCACCCCGTTGTCGGAAACCGCGATGCGCACGATGCGCACGCCATCGCGTTCCACGGCATCGAGCGACAAATCGATGGAGCACCCTGTTGGGTTATGGTTCACGGCGTTCTGCACGAGGTTCTGCACGGCGCGCCGCAGCAGGCGCACATCGCCGAGCACGCAGGCCGTATGGGCTGTCGACGCGATATTCAGATCGAGGTCGAAACCGGCGGGAAGGGCTCCGTTCAGGTACTCGGCCGACACCTCGCGCAAAAGGCCTGATACGGCGATGGGATGCACGTCGATGGGCTGCATGTCGTACTCGAGACGCGACGCCGTGTTCAAATCGAATATCAGATCCTTGATCTTCAGACTTTGCGCCCTGATCAAAGCCGCATCGGCGCGCGTGCGCTTTGGCAGGTCGGGCGCGGTCGCAAGAGCGTCGGCATATCCGGCGATCAACGAGAGCGGCGTGCGGATGTCGTGGGAGACGCCGCGAATCCACGACTCGCGGGCCCGGTCCTTCGCGCGGATGACGGCCGATGCCTCGTTGACGCGCACGCCTACCGCGCGCAAGTCGCCCGAGAGGTTCAGGTCGACGGGCCGGCCCTCGGCGAGCCCCTGCAGCGCCTCGGCTATGGGCCGCACGGCACGACGGGTGCGCTGGCGCGAGATGAGCATGTACAGGAACAAGATCCCCATATCGATTGCGAACACGATCATGACGTACTTCGGAACGCTCTCGATGGTGTCCTGCGTGT
>CAUVMU010000043.1:0-9159 GCA_963552775.1 uncultured Eggerthellaceae bacterium
GCCATGTACAGGGAGCTTGCGCAGCAGCACGGCCCGAAGGCGATGACGCCGTCGCGGGAAAGCGCAGGACAGCCGAGGCCCCGTCTCCGCCGGCTTTTCAGCGCGTGAGATATTCAGGCAGATAGGGAACGGCGAACTGCACGTAACCGCGTCGCGCCGCTTCGATAATTCCAGTATCTATCAGGCGTTTTCGATACTTTTGGGCATAGTCCTGCGTCACGTTCATAACGTGGGCTATCGCGGAGATACTGCTCGGAGTACCAAGGAAGGCCATTGCGCGTAGAAATTCTTCATCCTTGCCCGACACGCCTGAGAGCGTCGTTTTGCAGATATCGTTTTCGAATTCTTGCCTTGATGCCTCGAAAGCTCGCTGCAGCACAGTTTCGCCAACCACTCCGCTTCGAGCATATTCGACCAGGTTATGCCCCAAAAGCTGCAGCATATAGGGCGAGCCTTCGGTCAACGAGCTCGCTCGCCTTCTGACATTCTCATTGATAGAAATGCCGAGCTTTTCGAACGCCTCAGCGAAGAAGGCATCGACATCGTTTACGGAAAGAGGGCCGAGCTCGATCTTATTCGCTCGGTTAAGAAACGTGAGAACGCGATCGTTCAGAACAGAGGAAATCGCTGCCGGAAGCCCCGCCATAACAAGCACGATATCGCGCCGCTCTCCAACAAGCTCTTGGTAGGCGGCCACGAGCTTTCTCACGTTGGGATCGTTTGCCTGCACCTCGTCAACGAGGACGAGCACGCCTTTCTCCGCTCCGTTGATTCTTTCGCAGAGATGGGAGAGCTTGTATTGGAAGCTCTGCGTTTCCCGTTCCTCGCGAGTGAGCTGAAGACCTGCCGAGAATCCCAGCGCGCCGATGCTCGCTCCTGAAAGGTACGTCTTTCGGTTTTTCGCAAGCCGCGCGCCGTCATCTTGGATTTTCTCGATGATTCGATCGAGCATGTCCTCCGTCGCGACAGTCGGAGCCGCCACCACGAAACCGGCATCCCTCGCGCGGTCCATCATCTCGAGAAGCAGGACCGTTTTCCCCGACCCGCGCTGACCGAGGATGAGCGAAGCGCGGCGCCTATCGCCCGGCGGGCTTTGCAATGCCCCGTCGAACTCCCTGAGCACCGAGCTGCGTCCGACAAGCTGGCTCGGCCTGTTCCCGAACGCAGGCGAGAATACCGTGTCGTGCACCATGCGGAACGCTCCTTTGCGAAAGTTTTTTCCTATTCTTTCCTTTTTTCCTATTCTTTCCTTTTTTTCCAGAAAGTCAACCCTCCAGAGAGCCGCCAGGCCCCTCGATTGCGGCCACATCAGATTGATGCTTACCTTGCAGTAGCGAAACGAGCCGCCCATAAACTGTAGCCGCAGGTTACGCAGACCGTAGAAGCCTGGTCAAATTCCAGTCGATTCCAGCCGGTTTCTTCGATATACTGAAGGCGCGCAAAACATGAACCCGTGCAAAGCGTTTTGCCGGGACATCGCAACGATCATCGAGCCGTAAAGGAGGGCTCATGTTAGTTGACGATTGGGAACGGCTGTTTTCGCCTGCTATTCTCAGCCGCGGATATGACTATTTCGCAGACGATCGCATCACTCGGCTCAAGGCGCTTTCCGACGGTTGGGAGGCAACGGCTTCCGGTTCGATGGACTACAGCGTTTTCATCGACGAGGGCCTTGAGCGGGCCTCATGCACCTGTCCGTACTTTGCCGACCACGGCCTGTGCAAGCATGTTGCGGCAACCTGTTACGAAATCGAGTACCAAGCCAGTTTTGACAGCACCAGAGATAACCGCAATCGCCCCGAAATCGACCTCGCAGAACTGGCGGCATCGCTTGACGAACGCACGCGCTTCGAGTTTCTTCTCGAGGCGCTCGAAGGCAATGCCCGGTTGAAAAGCCGATTCATCAGGCTATTTGCGGATAGTACCCTATCCGATCTCAAAAGCGATTTCCTGCAAGGCGCCTATGAAATCGTACGCGCGAACGGATATCGAGGATTCGTCGACTGGCGCAGCGCTTCTCGCTGCGAAGCTGAACTGCGACGCTTCACCTCCGAGTTCCTCGACCCGCTCATCCGCCGAGGGTCCTATTCCCATGCGTTCGCCATAACCGCTGCACTCGCCCTGCTTTTGCAGCGAATAGCGATCGACGATTCGGACGGCTTCTTCGATGGCATGATGGACGCATGCGAGTCGCACTGGAAGCGCCTCTTCGAGAGCGGAGACGACCCGCTGAAACGCGAGATGTTCGAATGGATGAGCTCCTTCGTGAAAGACGAACTCGAAACCAACTAAGACGAGGCCGACATACGCTGGTACCTCAAGGAGCGCACCGAGCAGTTCATCGTGGAGAGCTTTTCAGAAGATAGCCGCTACGCCTGCGAATTGGAATCCCTCGCCGACAGGCTGGTAGAGAGCGACGATTCGATATGCAGAGTGTACGCAAACGGCAGCTTCTACGAACGTCCTTCCGAAAAAGCGATTCACTGGGGACTCGTCAAGATGCGTTGCATGGAAGCTTCGGGGGAGCCCGACGAGGCCGTCGAGGCCTACGCCCTGGGATTTCCCGCATGCCTCGAAATCATCCAACCGCTCGTCGACAAGGCCCGCAAGCACGATAGCGAAAAAGCGCTCGCGCTGCTCAAGCAGTGCAAGTCCCGCATGCAGGACAAACGATACCCGACCGAGGCATCTTTACAACTGTTCGAACTGCTGAAGGACGCGGGCAGAACCGACGAGGCGCGAGAAGAACTGCTCGACCTTGCCGCACACGGGCGAGCGACGGATAATCAGCAGCTCAGAAGCTGGTTTCGGCAACTGAAAAAGCTCAGCGGAACCCGCTGGCCGAAGTACGAGAAGAGCCTTGCCGCCGCCTTCGAAGACAGCCCCCATAAACTTTACGAGCTGTACGCCGAGGCGGGCGCGCACGAACGGCTTCTCGCGGCGCTCGAGCAATCGGGATCGCGTTACGACTTCGACCGATACCGGAACGTTCTCGCGCAGCATTACCCTGAAAAATACCTTGCCGTGTACGAGCGCGATATCAAAGAGACGCTGTTCGGGCAGCCGCAGCCGCGAAAAATCTACCGTGGACAGGTATTCCTCATGCTCGAAATGCAGAAGATCCCCGGCGGCGAGGAAGCGGTCTCCCGCCTCGTGTGCGACCTGAAAGAGGCCTACCCCCAGCGTCGGGCCCTTATGGAGGAACTGAAACGACTAGAATGAGGCGGTACGGGTACGATGTTTTCGAGAAAATACGCCTGGGCGCTGCGGCTGCTCCCGAAAGAATACGTCCGAGCAATGCGGCTGCTGCCGACCTACCGATGGTGGCGCCCCCTTCTCGCTCTCGTGCTCGCCTACGCGCTTTACCTTCTTTTCCGAGCGCTGTTCGCCATTCCCTTCGCCTTGTACGCCGTCCATACCCTCCGTACGGACCCCGAAAACGCGTTCGATTTTCGAGAATTGCTCGACGGGATCCAAATCGGAGGATATGACATGCTCATTACCGACAACCCCGTCAGCATCCTTTTCGTCACGGTCGCTATCATCGTGGCGCTCCCCGCAGTTGCACTCGCTCTTAGGGCCGCCGGGCTGGGAGGCCTCGGCTCCCTGTCCTCCGTGGAGGGACGTCTGCGCTGGGGCCGTTTGGGGGAGTTCCTCGTAATCGCCCTCGTCTCGTATTTAAGCGTAAGGTTCCTGCTAACCGCAGGGCTCGACATAGTTTTCGGGTACCCCGTCACTATCCCCACCCCGCATGTCGTGCCTGCGGCGCTTGCGGCCATTCTCATCCTCGTGCCGCTTCAGTCCGCCGCCGAGGAGTACGTGTTTCGCGGCTTCCTGATGCAGGTTTGCGGGTCATGGATTCCCGTAGTGGTGATTCCCGTCCTCATCCAGGCCTTGATGTTCGCTGCAGGCCATCCCTATCACGCTTTAGGCGTCTTCATGATTGCCTTCATGGGGTTCACGCTCGGACTGCTCACCGTGATGTTCGGGGGAATCGAGGCCGCAATCGCGTTCCACGTCGTGAACAACCTCATGTCGTTTTCGACGACCTCCCTGTTCGGCGACGCTTTGGCGACCTACGCGGAGCCCTTCCTGTTTATAACGGTTTGCTGCACCTACGCCTCGATAGCCCTCCGGTTGGCCCCCGTTCGAGGATGGTACGCTCCCGACTCGCCCTACCTCGATGCATGGCTCGCGCTGTCGTCGCGGCGAAAGAAGCAGCCGAAGGGCGAGCGGCCTCCTGCACCGCCCTCCTGCCGATAGCAGTACGGAACCGTACGATTTTCTACAAGCCCGTCTCGAGCAGCTTCATGATTTCGGCGCGGCTGTGGACGCCGCACTTCTCGTAGATGTGGCGTACGTGCGTTTTCACGGTGGACGAGCTTATGACCAGCGTCTCCTGAATGTACTTCGACCCGTGTCCCGTCACCCAGAGCAGGAAGATCTCCTTCTCGCGCTGCGTGAGCCCGTGCGCGTCGGCGACCAGCTCCAGATGGTCGCCGAGCGAGCTGCCCAGGCGGCGCTCCGCCTCCTCGCGCTCCCGCTTGGTCGGCGCCTCGAACACGAGCACCGTATCCTGATTGCTGAACATGAACCCCGAGACCATCATGAGCGCGAACATGCTGAAAATAGCGAAGGGGGCGACGTAATCGGCCAGCAACCACGCCGAGAGCTGCCCGCTGAACATGCCCGCCTGCACCGCCATGCGGCCGAGCGCGAACACGATGAACGCAGGAGTGCGCGTCGTGCGGGCTATGTCGGCCAACAGTATCCACGAGATGATCTCGATCGTCACGTTCACGGCCGTCATCAACGGAGCCACAGCGCCCACGTACGCCTCCCCGAAGATGGCGATCATGAGCAAAGCGCTTGCCAGCAGGGGCAGCGTCACCTTGTACACCGTACCCAGGCTGACGTTCTCGCCTTGAAAGAGCGCGCCCCACATGACGAAGGCGGCAACGACGACGATTGCAAGAACCGCCGTGCGCTCGAACCCTCCCTGACCGAGCGTGCCGTCGAAGGCCGCGACGTACACGCGCGCACCGCCGTAGACGAGCATGACCGCGAACAGACCGAGGGCCACGCGCCACGGCAGGCGGGACAGGGGCACAAGCGCGTACTGCGACCAGCGGTTCCTCTCATCGATCGGTGTTTCAGCGTTCTCGTCAGACGCTTCGTAACGCTCTCCCAAATAACGATTCATAGCCGTAGGATCGGGAAACAGCAGCGTCGCGCACAGCGGCAGCACCGTCGTGAGCGCGCCTGCCACCGCACCGGGCAAAGTCAGCGCAATAAAGTAGATGACGTGGGAGAACAAAAACGACAGCGCCGTCGCGAAGATGATGTTGCGGGCCGAGAGCGCGCTGAACAGCCTTCCCCAGAAAATAACGATCCAGATGGATGCAATGCCCGAGACAACGGCCCCTGCAATCATAAGGGGAAACACGTCGAAAGCGGGAAACGCGTAGCAGGCCGTTCCCGCTGCCATGGCCGCTCCCGCCACGAGAAGCGCTCGACGCGACGCGAACAGGGCGCGGCTCTTGCGCGAGAAGGCGATGATCAAGCCGTAGCAGACTACGCCGCTCAGCATGGACGCCAGGTGAACGTAGACCATATGGGAATGGGTCGCGAGCACCGGGTTGATGGAGGACGACGCGTTGAACGAGAGGTACACCCACGCCCAGTAGAAGCAGAAGCCCAGTATCTGCGTCGCAGGCAACAACGAGCGCATCGAGGAGCCCGCCTCACGGCGGGGCCCATCGGAATCCTGCATCATCTCTCCTTCCGTACTGAAAACCGTACCGAGCGAGCTCGCGCATCGGCCGGCAGGCCGGCGCCTGGCGGCAACGCTGCGCTGCGGGCGCATCCACGCGCCCGGACCTGGCGGCAACGCTGCGCTGCAGACGCACCCACGCGCCCGGACCCGGCGCCGCACACGCAGACGCATCCGTGCGCCCGGCATCGACACCGCGCGCTGAGGGCGTACCTGCGCATCGCGCGCCTATACAGCGGCATTCACATTATCGAAGGGTATCATAACGCAGAACGGCCCCGAGCATCGGGGCCGTTGCGCGCCTTCAGGGAAAGGCAAGGAGGGAGGCCGAGCGTCGCCGGGAGGGGGAAAGCGACGCCCGGTCGGGATTGGTTATTTGCCGGCAGCAGCGTTCTGGCCCGCGATGCGGCCGAACGTGATGCACATGCCCATGCTCAGGCCCTTCATCGAGATGGGGTACTCGACCGCGAAGCGCCCGCCCTGAGGACCGCCGGCCACGTACAGGCCCTCGATCTTCTTGCCCTCAGCCGTGAACACGTGGCAGTCCTCGTCGGAAACCGCACCGCCAAGCGCGCCGAGATTCAGGGCCGTGGTGCTCTTTGCCGCATAGAACGGGGCTTTAGTCAGGCCGAACAAGCGCTGGGGGCTCTTGCCGAAATCGGTGTCGGCGCCCGATGCGCACACTTCGTTGTAACGCTCGATGCTGGCCTTGGCCGTGGCCGCGTCGATGCCTTCGATCTGGGCGAGCAGGCCCTCGATCGTGTCGGAGGTCAAGCAGCGACCATCGGCGATAGCGGCTTCGAGGTCGGCCGGGGTGCGCACGTTGATCTTCAGGCCGTTGGCGGTGTACGCCGGCAGCTCGTCTTCACGATAGATGCACGCAACGCCGTGAGCTGCGGGGAAGTACTCGAGCTGCTCAGGCCAGGCGGCGTCGAAGAACTGGTAGCACACGCGGCCGGGCTGCAACTCCACCTGGTTTTCCAGCTGCTGGCCAGGAAGATCCTCGTTCATGAAGCGCTTGCCGTGAAGGTTCAGCCACAGGTAGCCGTTGTTGCCCATGACGCCGCGACCGTCGGCTCCGGCACCGCCGCCCATGTGATGGATCATGGGGGCATGCCACTGCTCGATAGCGGCACCGGCCCAAACAGCCATCTTGTGGCCGTCGCCCATGTTCGTGGGCTTGCCGTCAGCGTCGAACGTGATGCACAGAGCGCCCACGCCGTTCTCCACGGTCTCAGGCTCGTAGAACTTCATCATGGCCTCGTTGCCCAGGTAGTCGCCCGTGCAGAGCACGACGCTCGAAGCGGTGGCCTTGATATACTTGTCGGAGCCAGCCCCCTTAGCGTACACGCCCTTGACCACGCCGTTCTCCACGATCAGCTTGGCAACGGGACACGAGTAGCGCACTTCGGCGCCTGCATCGACGGCCACCTGCAGATTGTCCTCCTGAACCTTCTTCAGATTGCTGAACGTCACGGACGTGGGATAGCAAGGCAGGTCCTCCTTGGTCCAGTCGTACGTTTCGGGCATGGGCACGAAAAACGGGGCCAGGTAGTTGCTTTGGCCGTCAGAAGGAATCTCGGCCCAGGTCTCGGGAGCGATATAGAGATCCTTGCTCGCACCGATGAACCAATCGAGGGCCGATCCCGATTCCCTGCACCAACGATCGATGATGCTGAAGCTGGTGTGGTAGCTGCCCTCGTCCATGTGGCGCTTGACAATCATGTCCTTATCGAGGAACCCGTCGCCGCGGCCCCACTGGCCCTGGGTCTCCCCGCCAAGCGCAGCGATATCGCTGGCCACGGAGTTCAGCGTCGCGGACTTCTCAAAGCACAGCACCTTCGCGCCCGCTTCAGCTGCTGCACGCGCGGCAGCCGGGCCGGTAGCGCCGAGGCCCACGATGATGACGTCGGCCTGCAGGGTCTCCCCTACAGCGGACTCGGCGATCTCAGGCTCCGCCTCAAGCCAGGGCAGCACGCCCGTCCCGTCGAAGCCGGCGGTTCCGGTCGTTGCGGTCGCGGACGCGCCCTCAGTCGCCGCGATCTCGCTCTTAGTCTTAGGCGCGCAGCCCGTAAGGCCCCATGCAGCGGCTCCCGCTGCGGCGATGCCGGCGCCCGTCAGAAAATTGCGGCGGCTGATACCTGCAATACGCTCTGCCATGTTTCGATCCTCTCCTTGGAATATAACGCGGCCCTCCAGTGCCGCGCTGCTTAAGGCTCCGGCCTCACCCGCGCGAAACCCATCGCAGGCTGCGAGTTGCGGGCTGCGAGTTGCGAGCATCTTCTGCGCTCCCGCACCCGTGCTTCCTTCGGCCGGCCTCTTCACGATGCCGATAATGGCGGAAGCAGGCCCTTCGCGCACCGACCCAAAAGGGCGAAACTTCCCTTATTTGTATCAACTAAAAGGGGTGATATGCTTTCATCTGGGAAAACAATGGCACTTGTTCCCTTCCACACGCAGTTTCAAGCAGAGGCCCCGGAAGGTTTTCTGCAGGTGCCCCGTTGTGCGTTCCCATGACCCGCAACGGAGCGACGTCGGCAACGGGACGGCGTCCGCAACGGAGCGACGCCGCCCTACGCTGCGTTGGCCCATGACGGCACGACGTCACTTTGCTCGTCTTGCTGCCGTCGGCTCTTGGCGGCGCAGCACCGTTTTGCACGCTGTCGGTGCATGGCGGCGCAACATCGCCGATAATGGGACTACGGCCGATCGACTTTGGAGGCGCAGCATGGGCATCCCCGCATTTTTCGAATCGCTGCTCGCCGAGCAGTACGCGCCCGACGATGTTAGCCGGATTCTGAAAGGATGCCACATCGAGCGCGCCGTAACGCTGCGGGCGAACGCGCTGCGCTCGAACCGACAAGAGGTAGCCGCTGCGCTCGACGAAGCCGCGCTTGCATGGGAGGGGGTAGGCTGGTACCCGGACGCTTTCGTCCTCGCCAGTGCGCGCGAGCGAGATATCTGGGCGCTGCCCGCCTACGAGCAAGGGCAGCTGTACATCCAAAGCCTCTCATCCATGATTCCGGCCCTGGTGCTCGACGCGAGACCTGGCGAAGACGTGTGCGACATGTGCGCGGCTCCGGGAGGGAAAACCACGCAGATCGCGGCGTTAACAGGCGGGAAAGCGCACATAACCGCCTGCGAGCTGCATGCCCCGCGCGCCGAACGGCTCGCATTCAACCTTGAACGCCAGGGAGCGCGGGCCGTCACGGTTATGCGCACGGACGCGCGGCGTCTGGACGACCTCTTCTCGTTCGACCGCATCCTGCTCGATGCACCCTGCTCGGGCTCGGGCACGCTGAACGCCGACGACCCCAAAACCGTCCGTCACTTCACGCTCGAGCTCGTCGCAAAGTCGCGCAAAGCGCAAACCGCCCTGTTCGCCA
>CAUVMU010000044.1:0-8871 GCA_963552775.1 uncultured Eggerthellaceae bacterium
TCCGACGACGAACAATCCGCCTAGGAACTGCCTTCTGGAATAGTTTTTCATGCTCCCCTTCCTTCCCTTGCAGTGCGTTTTCGTTTCCTCAAGCGCCTTCGCGGCGATTTCGGCTCATTCATGCAGCCCGTTTCCAAGCGCGATTTCCCGCATCGGAAGCCCGGCGGGGCGACGGTCGGCTGCGTTGCGTACGATGGGGATGCAGCTCTTGAGCCTTCCCACGTCGTCGACTTCCTTTTCGACGATGCGCACGTCCACGCCGTACGCACGGCGCAGCGTCGCCTCCGTGACCACCTCGCTCGGGGTGCCGATGTCGAAGCCGTCCCGACGCAGCAGGCCGATGCGCGTGCCGCAGAGGTACGCATGGTCGGGGAAATGGGTGGTCATGATGATGGCCATACCCCGCTCGGCCAAACTGTTCACCTGCTCAAGCACGCGCACTTGGTTACCGAAGTCCAGGTTGGCGGTCGGCTCGTCCATGACGAGCATCTGGGGCTGCTGGGCTAGGGCGCGCGCGACGAGCACC
Organism: uncultured Eggerthellaceae bacterium; assembly: GCA_963552775.1. Lineage (GTDB taxonomy): Bacteria > Actinomycetota > Coriobacteriia > Coriobacteriales > Eggerthellaceae > CAUVMU01. The sequence continues at coordinate 527 of CAUVMU010000044.1, forward strand.
ATCTGCCGCTCACCGCCCGAGATTTCGGTATAGATTTTGTCGCGTAGGTACGACACCCGCAGCTTTTCGAGAGATTGCTCGGCAATTTGGATATCCTGCCTGCTCGGAGATGCCGTTTGGCCCAAGTATGCAGTGCGTCCCATGGTGACGACGTCGATTACGGTGAAGGGAAAGGGAGGCGTATGCACCTGGGGGACATAGCCGATCGTGCGCGCACGACGGCGCACCGACCACTTCGACAGGTCCTCCCCGTCGATTTCGATAGCCCCGCCGAGCAGCGGCAACGACCCGAGCATGCTTCTGAACAGCGTTGTCTTGCCCACGCCGTTAGGCCCGAGCAGGCAGAAGACCTCGCCAGCTTCGACGGAAAGCGAGACGCCCTCCAGAATCTTGACGCTGCCGTAGCCGCAGCTGATATCCCGTGCGTCGAACCTCATACCCAGCTCTTCTTCCCTTTTGCGAGCAGGTATAGGAAAAACGGCGCGCCTATGAGCGCCGTCAGGACGCCGAGCGGCACCTCGACCTGGAAGAAGATGCGCGTGATACTGTCCACGACCAGCAGGAACAGCCCGCCGATGAGCACGGATACCGGCATCAGCGCCCTGTAGTTGGGCCCTACGATGAATCGCGACAGATGGGGGATGACCAAGCCGACCCAGCCGATCATTCCCGAGGCCGCCACCGATGCCGACGTGACGAGCGTCGCGCATACGATGTAGATGGCGCGAATGGCGGTGGTGTTCACACCGAGGGCGCGGGCCTCCTCCTCGCCAAACGAAAGTACATTCAGCCGGTAACGGAACAGCAGGATGGGCACGAGCCCGACCGCAATCGGGATGACGAGCATCGGGAGGTTTTCGTTATGAATGCTCGTCAAGCCTCCGAGCAGCCAGTACGTGATGCTCGGCAGCTTGGTGTCGGGATCGGCGACGTATTTGATAATGCTGATAAACGCCGCGAACATCGACGAGACCACCATACCGGTCAGAACGAGGGAGAGCACCACGTTCTGACCGCGGCTGACGATGTTGGACACCCAGTACGAAAGGCCTACGGCGAACAAGCCGCATGAGAACGCGGAAATCTGCACGATGATCACGTCTCCACCGAGCAGCAGGGCGACTGCCGCTCCGAAGGCGGCGCCCGAGCTGGCGCCGAGCAGATCGGGGGACACCATGGGGTTGCGGAAGAGGCCCTGGTACGATGCGCCCGCCGCCGCAAGCGCCATGCCGATGACTGTCGCCGCGATGATGCGCGGGAATCGCACGCTGACGATAACCGTCTCGTGAACGGGCTGGTAGCCTTCGAGCTCGACGCCGAAGAACGTATGGACGATGGCCCCGATGATGTCCGAAACCTTCATGCCGTACTGGCCGAGCGTCATGGACACGAGCATCGTGGCGACCAGAACGACGAGCAGGATTGAAATCATCGAAACGGTGAAGCCCCTCCGCTCACGCCGACCACGGTGCTTTTGAGGCCCTTCGCGGTCGGCAGGCTGCTCCTCTGTTTGCGCGTTTCTGGGATCCATGACGTACCGAAATCTATTTCAGATAAAGGCTATTCTCATTGAAGTTTATTCTTTATGGCCAACGGTTTCAAGCATGTTATGAGCGAATGTAGAAAACGGATTCCTGAAAACTATTTGAAAATGACTGCCGTTCATCTCCCGTTCATCTCCCGTTCATCGGTTGATCGCAATCGCAATATGGATAGCTCGGAGCTGATCGGCGTGGCACCCGATTTCGCCGCCGCCGCCGCACGCCTCTCAAAAGGAGCCGGAAAAGGAGCGTCGCGATTTCTTCCCCGGCATTTCGCCTGACCGCTAATGAGCTTCGGTGCCCTTGAGGTAGAGTGCCGCAACCTGCTCGTCGGTGAGGTCGCGATCGTATAGCGTCTTGAAGTAGTTTTTGACCTCGGTATCCAGGTCGTAGTCGATGCGGTCGGGGTACACGCGCGCCGTGGCATAGAGCGTGCCGAGCACGCGCAGCGGGTTGGGGGAGCGGTCGAACCAGTTTTGCGGGCAGCTCGGGCAGATATAGACGTCACCGTTCTTGACCGCCGTGACGTCGGACCAGTTCTCATCGTCTTTCACGCTTGCGAAGAACTGGTCGCTGTACACGAAGATGAAGTCGGGGTTCCATTGCAGCACCTGCTCCATTGAAACCTGCTCCATGCCCATGAAGCCGCTCATCTCGACGTCGGTCGCGCACGTGAGCCGGCAATGCTGGAACACCTCGACGTGGAAGGAATCGGCGGATTCGGTCTTCAGGCCGTCGGCGGCCTCGGCGTAGTAGTAGGTGGGTACCTTGTCGGCGGGAACCTTGCTGACGATATCCGTCACGCGGTCGAGTATTCCCTGCGTGTAGTCGGCAAGCTTGCTGCCGCGCTCCTCGACGCCTAGCCACAGGCCCAGGTTGCGCATGGAGGCGGGGGCATCCGCCAGCCGATAGCTCACGCAGATGACGGGCAAGCCGAGCTTGGTCGCAAGCTCGTCCGCTCTCTGGCCGGTGGATTCCCGCGCGGCGTCGGTGGAGACGTCGCCCGAGGAGATGACCACGTCCGGCGCCTCGGTGATGATGCCTTCGGTGTTGCCTTCGGTGTGGCCGTACCAGCCGCCGATGGTCTTGGTGGAGCCGATGTTCGCAGGATAGTAGGACAGCTGCTCCTCGCTCATGTCGTTGGCCCAGCCGATCATGCGCTCTGGCACGAGTGCCGCGAGGAACGGCTCGCTGGCCGGGCTTGACGAGAACACGCGTTGCGGGTCTGCTGGGAAGGTGACCTCGCGGCCGGCCATGTCGGTGATGGTGGCGTTCCCGTCGGAGTCGACGGTCAGTCCCGCTGCGCCCGATGGCTTCGACGGACTCGGCGCGTCGGCTGGTTTTCCGCAGCCGGCAAGCATGCCGCCTCCCGCGACGGTCAGCGCTCCCATGCCGAGCAGCTCGATGAAGCCGCGGCGGGTCAGTCCGAACTTCATGCCGCCGTTTTCGTTGCATCCTGTTGCGTTCATGCCCGTTCTCCTTTCATGCGCCTATCGTTTTCAGCTTACCTTCTCCGGGTCAGCTGGTCGACCGTGTCGATTAGCGGTACGCAGCTTTTGATGACGGTATCGTCTTCGATTCCCGATAGGATGCGCACGCCGATGCCATAGGTACGTTCGAGGTTCTCTCGTGTGACGATTTCGTCGGCCGCGCCGAACGTGATTCCGCTCTCACGCTCTATGAGAACCACGCGCGAAGGGCAGAGGAATGCATGGTCGGGCGAATGAGTGGTCATGACCACGATCATTCCTTGCCGAGCCAGGCGGTTGATCTGCCAGAGCACGCGCGCTTGGTTGCCGTAGTCGAGATTGGCCGTAGGCTCGTCCATGAGCAGAATGCGCGGATTCTGCGCGAGCGCGCGGGCGATGAGCACCATCTGGCGCTCGCCGCCGCTGATCTCGGTATAGATGCGTTCGGCCAAATGTTCGATGCCAAGCGATGCGAGCACGTCGCGGCCCCGGTCATATTCTTCGGGTCCCGGCGATGAGAAGCGTCCCAGACGCGAGATGCGGCCCATGATGACCACTTGCAGCACGCTATAGGGAAAGGGAGGCGTGTGGGACTGCGGGATATAGCCGATGTATCGCGCGCGACGGCGCGGCGACCAGGAGGAGATGTCGTCGCCGTCCACGAGCACGCGCCCGGAAAGCGGTTTGAGCAGGCCGAGCATAGATTTGAACAACGTGGTCTTGCCCACGCCGTTAGGGCCGAGGATGCACAGGACCTCGCCCTCCTCAACGGTGAACGAAACGCGCGAGAGCACCGGGGTTCCATGGTAGCCGCACGACATCGATTCGAGCGAAAGGTTCATACCCAGCCCTTCCTTCCCTTTACGAGCAGGAACAGGAAGAACGGCGCGCCGACGATCGCCGTCAGGATTCCGATGGAGATTTCCACCTGGAAGAAGACGCGTGTGACGTTGTCGACGCACAGCAGGAAGAGCGCGCCGCCGGTGAGCGAAGCGGGGATGAGCGTGCGGTAGTCCGGTCCGATGAGCATGCGCAGAAGATGCGGTATGACCAGGCCGATCCATCCGATGATGCCGCACGTGGCCGTCGCCGCCGACGTGACGAGGGTGGCGCAGGCGATGAAGATGATGCGCAGGGCGCGCACGTCGAGTCCGAGCGTCTCGGCCTCCTCCTCGCCGAAGGACAGCACGTTGAGGCGGTAGCGCAGCAGGATGATGGGGATGATTCCGATCGTTACGGGAATCACGAGGGTGGGAAGCAGGTTGAAGGTGAGGTGGGTCATGCTTCCCATGAGCCAGAACGTGATTTCGGACAGCTGGGCGTCGCTGGCGCCTGCGAAGCTTTTGGTGAGCGAGACGCCGGCATTGAACATGGAGGTCACCACCATGCCGGTCAAGATCATGGTCATCGTCGAGTTCTCTCCGCGCGAGACGATCGAGCTGACGGCGTAGGTTATGAGCACGGCCCCCACTCCGATGGCGAACGCCACGACGCTCTGCATCACGTAGGAAGTGCCGAGAAGAATCGCGACGCAGGCGCCGAACGCACTGCCGGACGATGCGCCCAGCAAATCGGGCGAAACGAGCGGGTTTTTGAAGATGCCCTGATAGGATGCGCCAGCGACCGAGAGGGCGGCGCCTACGAACACGCAGGAGAGGAGTCTCGGCACGCGGACCTGCAAGAAAACGGTTTCGCTCGAATGGTCGTAGTCGGCCGGTCCGTTGAACAACAGATGGTTGAGAACGGCGAACGTGTCGTCTATCGATAGGGCGTACTTGCCCTGCGTGAACGAAACGAGCACGACTGTGATAAGGGCGGCCAGCAAGACGATGTTGACCGTCCATCCCCTGATGATGCCCTGCTCGTGACGAAGGGCGGCGGGGATGTGCCTACTGCTAGAGGGTTCAAGCTTCATGCGTAATCGGCCTCTCCTGCTCTTTTCCGTGTCGCGCGTCGGCGGTTCGGCTCGTTCAAGTTTCATGCGCAATCGGCCTCTCCTGTTCTCCTATAGAAGGAGCTTACGGTGCTGACGCGGAATCGCGTGGCAAAGCATAAGACGTGCCCTTATGCGTATATTCTATATAAAGAATAATATTCTTATATATTATAGAAAGCGGGAAGTTTTCGTTCAAGTAAAAACAGGCGGGTGCGAGTTAAGCATTGGAACGACTCGGCGAGTGTCGCGCCGACGGCCGAGCCTTGCCCCAACGCGTGCTATCATCGCCGTGTCGGCGAAAGCCGGTTTCCTTCCTGAACCAGGCGCCGATCTCCTCGGAGGGCTTCGGGCGGCCCAATCCCGAAAAACTTAACCCGTCATTCGGAAGCCGTTGTTTTGACGGCAATCGGTTTTCCTATTATGATTGGCACTATTGTATATTTCGCTCGCTCTCATCGTAGCGGTAGCGAGTATTGGAAAAAAGCGGGCTCGAACGATAGAGCTGCCGCTTCGTTGAGCCGCTGGCCTCGAAGATGCACGAAGGGGATTTTGCCAGACTCCCTGCTCGTTTGGAACCTTATGAGAAAACGAACCAAAAAGATAATCCCCGCCATAGCGGCTTTGCTTATCGGACTAGGCATGTTGCTATACCCGTATGTGAGCAACACGGTTAACCAATACCGCCAATCGTCGATTGCGGTTGCCCAAGAGGAGGCGGTCGTTCAAAGCGACGATTCGCTCCTCGAAGCCGAGCGCGCTCGCGCCTCGGAGTACAACCAGGCTCTTCTTGAGGGAAAAGCGCTGGTCACCGACCCGTTCGATCCCGATAGAAAACAGGTGGGCACCGAGGATTACGAGAACATCCTGAATTTGAACGGCGACGGGGTCATGGCCGTGATCATCGTTCCAAGTATCGGTCTCAAGCTCCCCATCTATCATGGAACTTCCGACGAGGTACTCCAGAAGGGGGTCGGGCATCTGGAGCGGACATCCCTTCCCGTCGGGGAGCCCTCCGCGCATGTGGTGCTTTCGGGGCACACCGGCCTTCCTTCCATGGAGGTGTTCGACAAGCTCGACCGCCTGAACGTGGGCGATTATTTCATCGTGCGCGTCTTGGGCGAGGACTGCGCGTACACGGTCACCGGGGTCGAGACGGTCCTGCCCGAGGAAACGGGCAGTCTGGCAATCGTTCCTGGGAAAGATCTGATAACGCTTATCACGTGCACCCCTTACGGCGTGAACACCCACCGCCTGCTCGTTCATGCGGAAAGAACGGATATTCCCCAAGAATGGTACGAGCAGGAACAAACAGTGCAGTTCGAGTGGCCTGCGCATGCTCAGGACTCGCTTGTGCCGTTCACGCTCATCGGCATTGCGATAGCGGTAGGCGCCCTCGTGGGGGTTCTCTCGATGAGGCGCGGTAGAGGATTGAAACGCAAAAGTCCTGTTCCTGCAACATTTGCGTCTTCGGTCGACGACGTAGTGCATCCTTATGCGAACAACTGGAGGCGTCAGCAGCCGTGGATGGCGGGACCCTCGGGCGAAAGCTTCTCTTCCTCCGACCGTCAAGCGCCCATATCTGCGTCCGCATCCGCTCCGGCACCGGCGCCCGCATCTCCGTCCACGTCCTCGTCCGCGCCTGCAGACTGGCTCGAATATAGCCTGGCTTCCATCGAACACATGGAGGAAGATGGTTTTAACGATTGGCGAGCCTCTCAATCGTCTTACGGCGACGTCTTCCCGTTTTCGAGCTCTTTCGATGAGGAGGAGGGAGACGCTCGCTGTGAGTAGGGGTTCTCGGAAAATGCGCTTACTTGCGGCGGGCGCAATCGTTTTCCTCGCGGGTTCGTTCGTGTTCCTGTGGCCGAGCGCTAACGCCTATCTCTCCCAAATGCATATGAACGACGAAATCGCCACAGCTCTGAAGGATCCTAGGGGGATGATGTCCGCACAGGATGTCGGAAACGACGCTCCTGTTCAGGATGAAGAGGGCAAACGGCCAAAGTCGAACGATACGACCTATGCATATCTGCTCGCGTACAACGAGAAGGTGCGCACGGGGAGCCTCGGCGTCGTATCCGATCCCTGGGCCTTCTCCACCGACGTGGAGCAGCTTTTGGATGCCGGTTTGAAAGAAAGGGTCGTGGGATCGGTGTCCATACCGTGTTTGGGAGTTGCGCTGCCCATTTACCTGGGGGCTACTCAAGGCAACCTCGCGCAAGGCTCATGCCTGGTGACCGGTACTTCGGTGCCGCTTGGACAGACGGACTCGAATTGCGTGCTCGCCGCGCATCGGGGGGCGTTCGCCGGGTCGCCCATGTTCCGCGATATCGAGGACGTGCGAATCGGTGATGTCCTGACCATCGAAACCCCGTGGGACACGCTTGTTTACCGGGCGGTTGAAACGAAGGTAATCGAACCGGATGATGTTCATGCCGTGGGCGTGCAGCCCGGACGCGATCTGGTGACGCTTTTGACCTGTCACCCGTACGGGTCGAATTCCCATCGTTACCTGGTTGTCTTCGAACGGGTTGGCAACGCCGGGGACGCCGTGTCGAAAACCGACTTTCTCAAGGTCTTCAATCCGATCGACCTGGTAAACCGGGCGATTACCCCCTCCGCTTCGCCTCAGCTCGTTCTCGAGCGCTGGCTCAAGGTGTGCGGTATGCTGCTCATGCTGGCCACGTTCACAGCGGGGCTCGTGATGCTTGCGGTGACGTTGGCTCGTTCGGCGGTTGGCCGCAGGCGGTCGCGTCGCGAACGCGCCCGCGCTCGCTAGCCACCGCGGCGGTTCTCATCCATCGATTCCTAAACGCACCGCCCTTCCGGAGAGATCCAGGAGGACGGCATCGGAGAAGGAGTGCGCCTGCATCCCAGCGATGCGAAAGGTGTAACAGCGAGCCTTTGATTCGAGCCTGTCGGGGCTACCGCCCACGGTGACCATAAGCTGGGCTGACGACCGGGCGCTCGCGCACTTGCACTGGACGGGCATCGGCGCAATGCCGACCAGGCATCGGCAGTCATATCGTCGAGTCCGTCCATCTCGTCATCGAGCTTCGCGTAGCGCATCGCCAGGCGCTTTGAGCGATATCCCGGCCGCCTTTTGGGGCTCCGAAGTCCTTTGTGCCCGGCCTTCGTCATCAAGTGCAGGGCGGGGCCTGCTCCTTGAGTTCCGGCGAGCGCTTCGGGTCAGGTGGGTCAAGAGCACATAGCGTCGAGCAGATCAAAGAGGTCCTGGCGATTATGCACCTTAAGCTTCGCATAGATGTTTTTGCAGTGGAAGCGTACGGTATTTTCAGTAATCCCCAGATCAGATGCTATATAGGGCGCACTTCGCCCCTCGCGCAGTTTCTTCAGCACCTCTATTTCCCGCTCGGTGAGACCCCGCTTGCGCGCAAA
>CAUVMU010000045.1:0-8851 GCA_963552775.1 uncultured Eggerthellaceae bacterium
TGCATGCGGTTTAAGACGAGGAGCTCAGGCATTTGCGAGCGGTTGATGCAAGCCGTGAGACAACAACGAAGAGCAAGCCTATCGGGCACCCCGACTGTATGAAAACAACAGGTGAAAGGAGTGCTTGAGCGCATGGGAGTGACACGAAGGGGTTCCTCAAAGCCAGCTTTCCGGCTATCTGAAGTGGTCTTCCGTGTCCACCACGCCCACGCTGCACGACTGGTGCAAGCACGAGACCTACCCGGACGGCGCCGAAGATACTCCGCGCGGTACGGTACGGCGCGACGAAGGCAAGTAGAAGCACGAGAATCGAGGAGACACGCATGTTCATCGACCAAATAGAGCAGGCAGTCGAGCTGTACTGCAAGGACGCCTCGGCCGCCGACCAGGCGCGGCTCAGGTTCTTCGAAGGGCTTTTCAAACTGCAGCAGGCGCGCTCCGACGAGCTTTCCGCGGCCGCAGACGATGGGGAGCCGCTGAGCCAGAGCGCGGCCGATGCCGACTACATCGCCGGGCGCGCGCTGCTCGAAACCTGCCCGGTCGTCCTCGACCCCGCCAAGTTCGCGACCACCTGCACGGCAGTAGCGAATTACCTGGTGGAAGACGCGGGCCTCGAGCCTGCAGTCGCCGACGCGCTCGGAGCCGTCAATTGGAACGATTTCTGCGCGAAAGCCGATCTCGCGCTCGCGGGCAGCGACCCTTCGGCTTTCGTGGACAAATGCCTCCGGAGTGTCGAGGAGCTCGGGGCAAGCGCTGCACTGCCCACATCTGTGTTCATGATGGTGCCTGCGTTCGCGCTGCGCGCACATCTGCAGCCGCAGGCCGAGAAGCTCATGGGAACCGTATCGAAGGATGCCAAAACCGGTGCGCACAAACGTCCGCTGCTCTGCCCCGTGTGCGGAAGCGTGGCTACCGCATCGCGAGTCGGACCGGTTACGAGCCTGATGGGCGGCACCCGCGAGCAATACTGCGGCACGTGCGGCACCGTATGGCCCTTCGACCGCGTACGCTGCGGCGTGTGCGGCACGCACAACCAATCGCACCTGCACTACTTCAACGAGAAGCGCGATTTCGCGCATCGGCTGCAGAGCTGTGACGAGTGCGGGCAATACCAGCGCATGGTCATGCAGGACGAGGCACCGGGACCGGCCGTCATGGAGGTTGAGGACGTGGTCATGGCCAAGCTCGACCGCATCGCGCTCGACCCGCGGTTCCGGACGAAATAGCGGCGCACAGACGGCAAGCAGCAAGCGGTCCTTGAAGCATCGAGGGCGCCCCGCTGAAATCGGACTGCACCCGGTTCTTGGATGCGAGAAATGGGGGACGAGAAACGGGACACGGGAAATGGGAGGCGATTCAAAATACGGCGGGGCCCGCTCTTTTTTGCACGGTCTCGGTTTCTCGATTGCGTACGGGTCGGCTTTATACGCTCTTGACGAACTCTGCGACGAAATCGGCGGCTTCCTCGAGCTTTGCCTCGTCGATGTTCTCGAATACGTCCTGGGAACTCGAGCTCAGCGCTGCGGCCGCTCCGTCTGCGCCAACGAGGTGCATTCCCAAAATCCCCCTGCGCACCGCAACGGCACACGCGCTGTCGAAGGAGCTCAGGCTCACCGCACCCGCCTTAACGCCCGAAGCGCGGGAGGCTTTCTGCACGTAGCGTTTCATGCGCGAGGACGGCTTGACGCGCAGGAACGTACCCTCCTCCTCCACAAACGAGAGCGAGCCCGCGCCGAGCGAATCGAGCTCAACGACAATTGCCCCGCGCAGCTCATCGGCATAGGCATCGAGGAAGGCCCTCATGCCGTCGTGGCGATCGACCTCGGACCCGAGCGCCACGAACCACGCCTCTGTGTTGAAGTTCGGATTACGGAACTGGTAGATGCGCTTGATATCCTCATCGACTCTGACCGCTTCGGCCGCTTCCTCCGCCACGACCTGATCTTCAGCGGGAACGGACTTCGTGTCGATGCGGCCGAGCTTCACGCGGGAGAAGGCGCCCCCTTGCCAGTTCCGGCCGTTCGAGCGTGACGGCTCCGCGCCGCGCGAACGCAAAGCGCCGGCATGGTGCTGGGCGTCGAAGCGCTGGGCCGGGGGGAGGTCGGCGTCGCCCACGTACAGGTAAGCGTCATCGTCGGCGTACGGAGCCTCGTTCGAGACCGAGGCGGCTTCTACGGGCAGCCCCTCGTCCTCAGATTCGGGCCCTGAATCGCTCCGAGCGCCTTCCGAAGAGCCGCGGAAGCTCTCCCAGCCGCCGCGCTCGCGACCCACTTGACGGGGATCGAAGGAATTCTCGACTTCGAGCCATTCCTGAGGCGTCTCATCGTAGGACGCCCTCTCTTTCTTGCGACCGAAGCTGAAGCGGCCGAGGAACTTGCGGAAGCGCGACTGGGGCATTTCCACGTAGCCGGGCCCCGCGAACGCGCCCGACTCCGTGTAGTGGCCGTCGACGTCTGAATCATCGGCGTCGTCGACGTAGATATCCTCAGGGGCGACGTCCTCGAGCAGCTCGTCGCCGACGGGCTGGAACGACCCTGTCGCACCCGCCGCAACGAACGAACCGACGGTGCTGACGCTCGACACCGATGCAGCAACGTCGGGCTCCGTGCGCGGAATGGCGCCTGAAAGGGACGGCAGCTTCGCGCGCAGAGTGCGCATCATGCCCGACCTGGACGGGCTCGCCGCATCGTCGACGGAATCCGAAGGGGCGGATATGGAAGGCAACATGTTGAGCAGGCTCTTTGCAACCTGTTGCGTGGAGGTCCCCGCATCGGCGAGCGGGGCGCGCTGCTTCGCCGCTTCGACGGTCGGGACGTGCTGCAGGGAAGGCGTTTCGGCGGCGATGCTCGGCAGCGTGACCGACGGGCGCGTGGAAGAGACGGCGGGCGCCATGTAGTCGAACGAAGCCCCGTCCGGTTCCTCTACCGCGACCCGCTCGGCGGTACGGTCGACGGGACCACGGTCCTCAAGCGCCTGGGCCTGCACCTTGCCGGGGTCCATGAACGAAGGCAGTGCGGCGGGGGCCGGAATCGTCGGCATCGCAATGGTGGCGTTAGGGTCTTGCGGGGAATCGGGATCGACGGAGGGCGCATCGGCGGCGTCGACGGATGCGGGAGCGGGCTCGTCGCCGTCGGCGGGACGAAGCTCGGTCTCGGAAGGCGGGGCGGAGATGGGGGCAGGCTCCTCTTCTTGCTCGACAGGAGCCTCGAACGCGGCAAACGCATCGGCGTACCGGGAACGAACCAGCTCCACCTGGCTTTTCGAGCGCTTCGCTTTCTGCTGGGCCGCAACGAACCAGCTGGGCAGGTCGTCTGCAGGCGCTGCTGTGAGGGCGGGCGCGGGCGACAGGGGGGCTGCAGGGGCGGTCCCGGCGAGGGCGGGCGCGGGCGGATCGGAGGCTTCGGACGACGGAGCGGAAGGATCGTCGGGGGCTAAGCCTTCCGAGGCAGCGGGCAGGTCCCCTCCGCCGGCCGCCGCCTCCTCGGAAGCGATACGCAGCGGCGCGGAGGCAAGCGCTCGGCGGGTGTCGTCGCGCTGAGCCAGCATGTCCTCATCGGTGGGAGCGCCCACGGGCTCTTCCTTTACCTGAACGAGGTTCTCGGAAATGTCGGAAGGCGACCAGACAGCGCCCGGCTGGCCCGTGAACGCTGCCAGCGCAGCCTTTGCCGACGCGAGGCGCTGTTCCTCGGTTCTCGGAGCGATGCGCGGCGCCTCGATGGGCTCCATCTCGTAGACGAGCTCAGCGCCTTCGGGCACCAGTCCCAGTTCGCGCGCGCGATCCGCACCGTTCACGACGGCGTCGGCGCCATCTACATCGGCCAGGTCGCGTTCGCTCACGACACCCGTTCCTATTCGACGTGCGGTCTCCATGAGCACGCCGACGCCGGCAGCGTTGTCGTTGGCCCCTTCGCTGTACGCCGCCGTACGGCCGACGGCGGCGCGCACTACAGGCAGCAGGCATACTACAAGCGCAAGAACCAGCAGCAGATTGAAGAAAACCGCCCCGGGACCTTCCGAGGCTATAACTATTTTGAACAAGGTCAACAGGGGAACGAGCGCCATGGAGCCCAGGCAGACGAGCCCGATCGGAGCAGGAAGCTGTTCGATGAACCTCAAAAAGCCCGGCTTCACGCGAGCGCTGTCGTAATGGGCCACGAGCACTATCTTACGGCTGCGCTTGGACAGCCCGTCGGAGGAAAAGGGCTCGTATTTCGCAACGACGTTCTGGCTCACGCCACGGCCGAGAAACGGGGAGATGGCCGGATAACCCAGAGCCTCCGCAGCGTACAGGCCGGCAGCAACGAGGGTGAGGAAGAACGCCGGCAGCATGAGCTCGGGCACCGCGAAAGCGAGCACCGTGCAGACGATGGTCGCGACGGCGCATATCCCGCGGGCGGTCACGGCATCGGAAGCGGTGTTGAAATCGTCGATTACCGCGGAGAAGCCGGCGTCTTTCTGGAACTGTTCCGCTATGTACAAGGCGGCTTGCTGTTCTTCCTCGGTGCCGGCCGGACGGGGCCCGATCTCCTGAGAAAGATACTGCACGTAGTCTAAAAGCTGCGCCATCGATTCGCCTTCCGGTTGTATGCGCTGTACGGGTAGGCATACCCTTTGCCAGTATACGCTATTTATTTTGTTCGCCCAAATAATCCTGTAGAATCCTATCTGTCTCCCCCACCTGTTCAAGCTGAGCACGGTACCGCTCGAACAGGGGTTGCGAGTTGACGGCGAACGCCTTCTCGATCGGGTCGGAAAGGTCGGAGGGCAGCGCGCGCGCCAACTCGACGGCCTCGGCGTCGGCCGCATTGTACGCGTCGTTGCGCTCCTGCGCGGTTTCCTTATCGCGGGCGACGGCGGCCTCGTCGGCTTCCATGGCATAACCCATGGCTTCGATTCGCTTTTCGACGTATGCGCGATAAGCCGAAAGGTCGAGGTTGGCCTCGCTGTTCTCCAGTTGAGAGAACAAGGAGAGCGCGTCGTTGAAGCGCGCTATCGCCGCCCTGTTCGCTTCCATCGTCGCCTCCGCATCCTCTGCGCTCGCTGCTTCAGCAGCCGCCGAGGCGGCATCGCGCGCGAGAGCGTCGGCGTCCGAAACAACGGTCCAGGCCTCGATGAGGCTGCTTTCTGCAGCTCGTGCATCGCTTGCCATCCGCATGATACCGCGCGCCTCCTCCATGAGCGTGATGCGCTCATCGATGGCCTGCTGGGCTGTACGGGCCGCGTCGGCATCGGCACCGGGGCCGAGTTCGTTCGCAAGGGCGCCGAGGCGGTCGCGGGCCTGCGCGAGATCGCGCGCGCTTTCGGTCAGAGCCCCGTCAAGAAGCGTCCAATCCTCTGAATCGACGCGGTCAAGGGGCGCAGCGAGAATCTCGTCGAGTTCCGCAAGCTGCTCGTCCGCTCGGGTAATGGAATCGAGCGTCGTTGCGAGCTCTTCGATACGTCCGTTATGCGACTCATAGGAGCGCCACGATTGAGCGCCTACCACCGCGAGAACGCCGACAAGCGCGAGGACGAGCAGAACCCTGAGACGGCGGCGCAGTTGGCGCCGGGTTTTCCGTCGTCTGATCTCGGCATCGGCATCGGCGGCGTACGAGACGTGCCCCGGATAGGCGGGGTCCGCAGCACGACGGTCGTTCGAGGCCGTCCCGAACGGCCAAAACCTACGAGGCGCGGCCCCTTCGGCACGGGAGGCAGTGGAGAAGGCGCTGTTCTCGCGCGAATTTACGAAGGGACGTGATGCTGCGGTCGACGAGGTGCCTTTCGCTGCAGAACGAGGGGGAGCGCCCTCCCCCGCTATCGACAACAACTCCTTCGATGTGTCCTTCCCCGCGCTCTGGCGAGCCTGCGCGCCGAACGAGGACAGGGAGACATGCGGTACCGACTTGATGATGCGCGCGGGCGAAGGCAGCTTGAACGTGCGCTTCCCCTCATCGAGAGCGCTGCTCGTCGCGTCGAGCACGTCGAGGGATATCTCGTTCGACGTCCCCTCGGTGTTCCTCTTGATATGAGCGGCGTGTTCGAGCCGCAACGAGCGCTTCGTCATAGGGGCCTACAGACGTCGACCGTTCATCGCCGCCAATGCGGCGGCTATCTCCCTTGTCGGGCAGATGCGCACCGTCTTGCTCTGGAGGGAGTTCAGGAATGCCTTCCCGTAGCGCTTCGTCACAAGGCGCCGGTCCGCGAGAATAAGGACGCCGGTATCGTCGGCCTTGCGAATCAAACGGCCGGCCGCCTGCTTCGTTTCGATGACCGCCTGCGGGAGCACGTAGCGCATCCAGGCGCGGTCATCACGGGCGGCGCGTTCGCAGGAGAGGGGGTCGCTCGGCTTCGAGAACGGCAGCTTGGGTATCACCACGCCGCGCAATGTCGATCCCGGAGCGTCGAAACCCTGCCAGAACGACTTCAACGCGAACAGAGACAGGCTTTCGTCCGCGATGAAGTCGTCGCGAAGCCCTTTGACCGAAACGCCCCACTTTTGGCAAACAAGGCGCAGGTCGTCTTGGCGCAGCAGCGGTTGGACCTCGTCGAAGCACCGCTCCATCTCCCGTCGATTCGTGAAGAGCGTGAGCATCGAACCGCCTTGGGCGCGATGCGCCTCCACCAAAAGGCTCTGAAGGGATTTCAGGTAGGCCGGCTCGTTCGGCTCGGGCATATCGCTTGCAACGTACACGATCATGTTGTTGTCGAAATCAAAGCTCGACCCCAGCTCCAGCACGCGAGCATGCGAGTTCTCGTCGCGGTTCAAGCCCATGGAGGCGGTAAAAGCATCGAACTTACCGTCAACCGTAAGGGTCGCCGAGGCGAACACGACCGAATGGCTTCGCGCGAAAAGCGTCTCATCGAGCTTAGTGCCAACGTCGTAAAGCGCAGCTTCGAGGGAATCCGCGACCTTATCTTTGCGGCGATTCAAGGAGGCCTGATAGACGTACTCGTCGTCCCCCTGATCGAATATCAAAGCCGCAGCGTCGCGCATCTCGCGCAGCTCGAGCACATGGGAGGCTATCTCCCGCTGCACCTCCGCGGCTTCATCGATGCCTTCCAGGAAGGCGACCAGATCCTGCGCAACTTTGACGAAAGCGTCCGCTTTGGTTATGAATTCGGTTGCGAAACCGGCGAGGTCTTTGAACACCGAGCTCGAACGGACCTGTTCATTCAACCACACATCGACGTACTCGTAATTTCGACCCTGCTTGGCAGTATCGAAGAAGAGCAGGTCTTTGATATGAGAAGCGAATTCTTGGGCGGCTCGGGCGAAATCCTCACCCGCTGCGCGACCCTTCGCCACAAGGGCATAGAACAGCGTCGTGTTCTCGTCGGCGGGCTTCACGCGCTTCTCAACGCGGGCGAACAGGTTGCGCCCTCCAGCTGCGGCGGAGACGGACGAGGAGATGCCCAAAAGCCCCTCCACTCCGACGGAGCGGGCGAAAGCGCGCCGTACTTCGGGCTCGGCGCTGTGAGCCTCGTCGACCACCCAGTAACGAATCGGAGGAAGCAGCATGCCCTCGGCGGCGAGGTCGCAGAAGAGCAGAGCATGGTTCGTCACTACGACATGGGATGCTTCCGCGCGACGGCGCGCACCGTGGCCGAAACATAGGGAACCGAAGAAGGGGCATTTCTTGCGCAGGCATTCGTTGCTCGTCGACGTTATCTGATACCGTGGGAGCAGGCGATAGTCTATTTTGAGGGAATCGAGATCGTCGAATTCGCTCTGTTCGATATAGGAGAGCACTGCGGCGAGCGCGGGGGCTTGAGAGATTTCGCGCCCGGCAGCATCGCAAAGTCCCGGCCCGTCGCTCGCCAATCGATTCACCTTGCGCAAGCACGGGTAGTGCGAGATGCCCTTAAGGGCCGCATAGGTCAAAGAGGGCGCAGCGGAGTCCTCTTTCGCAAGGGCGGTGGCGAGCGCGGGAAGCTCGGAATACACAAGCTGATCGAGCAAGGCATTCGTATTCGTAGCGATTCCAAACGTCACGTTGTTCCGAAGTGCGGACAGGGCAGAGGGGACCAGATATCCCATGGACTTCCCTACCCCGGTGCCCGCCTCGACAACCAGATTGTCCGAGGAATCAAAACAGGCTCTGATGGCCTGGGCCATCTCGAGTTGCTCCGCGCGCGGTTCATAGGAAGGGTATATGCTTCCGAGAAGGCCCTCCCCGCTGAACGCCCGAGAAATCTCCTCTTCCGTAGGAAAGGAAAGGCCGCGTTCGGAATCCGCCGCAAGCGACTCGGCATCGACCTTCGGGCGCAGCTTCTCTATGGAGTTGACTCGGCGGCGGCGGAGCGTCCTTACGGAGAAAAAGGTCTCGTTCTGCGCAGGGGATGAGGTATCGGGAGTCCCCGCTGCGGGCGCGGGAACGGGGGGGCGATTCCCAGCTCTTTCGCCCTCGGCAGAATCTCTCCCAATAGCGGCCCCCGCTGCGGGCGCGGGAACGGGAAGGCGATCCCCATCGCGCGAATCGCCTGGCATGGATTCCGCGAGAGCGGCAAAAACGGTGCGGGTCGGCCATGATTCGTCCGTAGCCATAGAGGCGATAGCTTTCACCAGGGAGCGGGGCATACAGGACACCGCCGCGAGGAGGATACGGTAGAGCGCGCAGGTGGCCTCCACGTCGGCGTCGGCCCGATGCGTCGAAAGGGGCGCATCGAAAGCCTTCACCAGATCGATAAGGCGATGGGACTTCAAACGTGGAAGGGCTATGCGGGACAGGTCGAGCGAATCGATCCAGGCGTTCTCGAGCAGCGGGAGCCCGGCGGGGTGTTTCGTCGTGAAAGTCCTGTCGAAATCGGCGTTATGGGCTACTACTTTAGAGGCCCCGACAAAGGCCACTAAATCGGACAGGGCCTGTTCCGG
>CAUVMU010000046.1:0-8723 GCA_963552775.1 uncultured Eggerthellaceae bacterium
CGACGCGCTTGCCGGCGTCCTGCGCCCCGAACGAAGGGTCGTCGGCGAACAGGGTTCCCGTCCGAGCCAGGTTGTACAGCAGGCGCGCGCCGTACGAGTCGAACCCGCGATGGACCACCTCGGCGTCATCGGCGAACAGGCCGCGGCTCTCGGCGTCGGCCACGACCCCCGCTATGGTATCGAGCGCCCCGTCGGGGTCGGAGCCGAACTGCTCGCGCGCCGCGACGAGCGCGTTGAGGTAGGCGTCCTCGCCCAGATAACAGTTGACGACGGCGTTCTGGTCGTAGCGATCGAGCTCGCCGCGAGCGAGCGCCGTCATGACACGCGCGCAGGCTTCGAGCGCGAACGGGTCCGAGGCATCGTCGCGCGCCGTCTGGACGGCCCGCATGGCCGCCGCATCGCCTTCGCAGCGCGCGACGGCATCGGCTATGCGCTCAGCCTGGCGGCGATGGCCCGCGTCGTAGCGTATGCGCATGTCGCGCGCGAAATCCGCCCCGAGCACAGCACGTACGCCCACCGGCAGCAACCCGTCGTCGAGCTCGGGGACGTCGAGAGCACGCGGCGGAAGCGGGTTAGCCGGAACCCCGTCGAAAGCACGCGCCTTCCCCGGACGGTCGCGCGCGGAACACGGAGCCGCCGCGAGCACGTCCTTCACGGCCAAAGCATCGCAATCCGCAAGCTCGCTCTCCTCGCGGGCCCACCAACCGCCGAAACGGCGCCAAAAGCCCTCGGGATCGCGCGCAACCTCGCGATAAGCCCCCTGATCGATGAAGCCCTTGCGGTCGAATGACACGCGACACAGGCAGATGGAATCCCCCGTCGCCTCGAGCGTCCCCGCGCCCAGCGCGACACCCTCGCCTTCCCATCCGGGGAAACGGCCCGTGAACTCGACCCGGCCGATACGCGGGGACGAAGCGAACGCTTCAGCTGCGCTCGCCACCCCGAGCAGCAGCGCGAAACGGCGCGCCGCACGTTCGCGTTCGGCAGCGGAAAGCACTCGCCGTGCGCCCGCGTCCGCTCCTGCCGCAGGGACGCTCGCAGGCATCATGCGCGCATCGGGAACGTCGGCCGCAAGCTCTGCCACGCCGCGCTGAAGGTCGATGCGGAAATCGAGAACGACCCGCAACGGAGAGCGCAGGTTCTCGACGGCCGCAGCGAGCGAGCGGCGCGCGCCCCATTCGCCGAGCGCCGCGTCGAGAAGCGGCAGGCCGTCTTCGAGCGACGGCGCACCCGAGCGAGATGCCCCGTCGCTCGGCATCGAGGGCGGCGAGGGCGCACCGCTGAAAGCACCCGGCTGAGCACCCGAATCGAGCACAGGGAGCGCCCCGGCAACCTCGTCGAGTACCGTCGACTCGAGATGCGCGACCAGGGCGGCATCGGCATGCGCGGCATCGTCGCCCAGTTTGTCCGCAATGAGCTTGTAGCGATTCAACGCCGATTCGAGGCGCAAAACGACCGTGTCGGGCGTGTGCGGGGAGGCATCCTCCGCCTTTCCGATGAAGTACAGATCGGCGTAGCGGCGAGTTCTCACGAGCCTGAGCACGTCCATGTCCTCGTCGGAAAGCTCGCGCACACCGGACTCGTCCAGCCAGAGCGCGAGCAGGCGCGCAAGGACGGGAGGGGCGAGCGCGGGATCGACGAGCGCGGCGTCCACGTCGGCTACGATATCGTGCAGCGCTTTCACCAGGGGTTTCGAGCTCAAATGAGCAGAAATGGGCTCGAGAGCGCACCCGGGAGGCAAAACGCCTCCCCGTGCAGGACGGTAGACGAACGCGAAGTAGCAGCGGGCAACGAGGTCGTCGTAGGACAGGCTCTCACCGAAGGAACCGAACGCGTACCAGGAATCGAGCAGCGAGTAACGTCCCTGATCGCGACGGTACAAAGCGACGCGGCGCCCTTCGTCGCCGCCGAGCATCACCTCGACGCACCCCCGCTCGATCTCGGACGTGCTCTCCTCGACGAAGCGCGCGAGGCTCAAGACGGGAACGTTTGCGGGCAGAGTGGTCAGCGCCCGGTCGGTCTCGTACACGTGACCTGCGCGGTCGTAGTAGGCGAGAGGCCGCACGCCGTTCTTCCCGACGAACTCGACGAGATAGCGGCCGGTCCTGTCGGGAGCGGGAAGCGCGCCCGCCATCCATCCGAACGAGGACGGCGCGCCCTCCTTCCCCTCGGCGCGCTCGGCCCCTACGACCCGAAACGTGCTCCCGACTTGAGGAGCGCCCTCAACCGCCGCACCTCGAAACGTGCTCCCGACCTGAGGGGCGCCCTCAGCCTGATGCGCCTCGAGATCGTACGGAGCGTCTCCGCCTAAAACAGCCTCGGCAAAGAAAGGGGGGTTCATCGCAGAAGGGGCGAGAAGGGGCGCCACGGCACCGGGGAGTACGCGGCGCGACACGGAGAACAGCATCGATGACGCCGGTATCCGGTAGATTCCATCCGATCCGATTTCCAATTCGCGCATACGACCCTCCGTTTCTCACGGAAGAGCATAGCAGACCGAGCGCCCCGATTGTTATCGGAAGGTCAACGCTTAGCGCACGCGGGCCCACGAGAAGGCGAGTACCACGAGCGCAAGGGCAGCGGAAAACGCGAACGCAAGCTGATAGGGCAGCGTCGGGAACGAGGCCGCGACCCCCTGCGCAGCGGAGACCTCGACGATGAGCACGAGCGCCGACGTGCCCAGCGACGCGCTGACCTGGCGAGCGAGCACCGACGTCGAACTGCCATCGGGAACGAGGTCGCGAGGAAGCCCCGCCAGGCACCACGACTGGAACGGCCCGACCAAACCCGACACCCCCAGACCGCGCAGCGTCTGGTAGGCCGCGAGCGCGAACAGCGGCGTCGCCTCGCCTGCCGTCGCGCACAGAACCGACCCCGCAGCGAGCAGGACGCCCATGGAAAGCGCGACGGGGCGCACGCCGAAGCGATCCGTCAGCCAGCCGGCAAGCGGGTTCATGACAAGCGCGAGCAAAGCCGAGGGCAAGATCACGAGACCCGCCTCGAACGACGTGGCGCCGCGCACGCTCGCAGCGTAAAGCGGTATGAGCAGCGTGATCCCCATGAACGAAGCCGAGAGGACCGAAACGGCGAACAGGCCGCGGTTGTACTGGGGGTGGTCGAAAATCGCGAGACGCATAAGCGGATGGGGCGTACGCGCCTGCCGGCGCACGAACAGGACCAAGAACAGCGCACCCGTCGCAAGGGGCACCCACACGAACAGCGGGTTCGCCCCGATGCTGCTCGCGTTCGACGTGCCGGCAAGCACGCCTCCGAACCCGAGCGACGAGAGCAAAAACGACAGCGCGTCGAAGCGCTCGCCGCTATCGACCGAATCAAAGCGCCCGATGAAGCGCATGGCGCAGAGCATGACGAACGCCCCCAAAACCGTCATGAGCACGAAGAAGCTTCGCCAGCCGAAGGCGACGTCGAGCGCCCCGCCGACCGCCGGCCCCACGTTCGGCGCGAACCCCATGGCGATGCCCGCCACACCCATGGCCGTCGCCTGACGTCCAGGCGGAAACCGCGTTACGGCGATGGTCTGTAGAAGCGGCATGAGCAGGCCCACAGATGCGGCCTGGAGCAGGCGGCCCGCCAAGGCAAGCGCGAACGACCAGGCGAGGCAATCGATCAGGGAGCCGAACACGAACAGGGCCGCCGCGATGAGCGTCTGCGCGCGCAGCGAGATGCGACGGGCCAGAAACGTCGCCAGGGGCACCACGATGCCGAGGGTGAGCATGTAGCCGGCCGTGAGCAGTTGGGCCGCGTCGATGCCGACCTGCAAATCGGCCGCGATGGCGGGCATCATGGCGTTCACACCCGTCTGGGACAGGCTGCCGAGCGCTGAGGCGCCGACCACGATGGCGAACAGAACGTACACCTCGCGCGCTTGCGGCGTCGGTACGCGCGGGCCCGCCTGCGAGGCCGAGGACTCCGGCGGGCGCGGGTTCTCGTACGGCTCCGATGATTCCGAGCGCGCTTGCAGCTCCGATGCCTCACGCGCGCGCGAACTTCGAAGAGACACGGCGAGACTACCCATTGAACTGCTGCTGGGTTTTCTCCAGACCGACGTCGAGCAGGGAGAGCACGATACGGAAACCCTGCTCGACCGCCTGGTCGAACTCGTCCGCCGCATCCTTGCGCGGCGCAGAGAGCACGAAATCGGCCACGTCCATGCGCCCGGGCGGGCGCCCGATGCCGCAGCGCACCCGGTACCAGTCGCGTGTCTGGAGCTTGTCGCACAAAGAGCGCAGGCCGTTATGGCCTGCATGCCCGCCGCCGAACTTGACGCGCGCCGTACCTGCAGGGATATCGAGCTCGTCATGAACGACGATGAGATGGGCCGCATCGACTCCGTAAGCGGCCATGAGCTGCTTGACCGGACCGCCCGATGTGTTCATGAAGCTTTGGGGCTTGGCTAGAATTAGATCGTTCCCGCGATAGGAACCCTTTGCGCTCAGCGCGCCGCATTCGGTCTTCCAGTAGCGCGCGCCGATTTCGTCGGCTAGCAGGTCGACCACGCGAAAGCCCGCGTTATGGCGCGTTTGCGCGTATTCCTCGCCAGGATTCCCCAGCCCCGCAACAAGATACATCGAGACATCCTCACATCCAAAAACCTGCCGCGCAGCGCAGCGCTTTCGCCCGCCCTGCGGGCGAACAGCATCCCAGACCCCCTCACAGCAGCGGCTGAGCCGTGCCTCGCCTCAACGTCAGCGAGAAGCCATATTCGGCGAGTTTCCGGCCGTCGCCGCCGTTCTGAACGGCTGAGCCGTGCCTCGCCGCAACGTCAGCGAGAGGCGTCGACCCCGCCCCGCTCGCATTATGCGGGCACTCCCAACAGCGACCTACAGCGCGAACTCAGGGTCGAACAACTCCGAAACAGAGCCGTTGTTGTATACGTTCCCGATTGCGCGCGCGAACAACGGGGCCACGCTCACGACCTTGATCTTGCCCGTCTGGTACTCCTCGGGCACAGGGATGGTGTTGCACACGACGACCTCCTTGGCATCGAGGTTTATCATGCGCTCGAGCCCCGGACCGGAGAACACCGGATGGGTCGTGCACACGTAGATGTCCTCGGCCCCCTGCGCCTTGAGCGTGGCCACGGCCGCAACGACCGAGCCGCCCGTATCGATCATGTCGTCGTTCAAGATGCAGGTCTTGCCGCGCACGTCGCCGATGAGCGCCGTGATCTCGGCACGGTTGTGCCCCGGGCGCCCCTTGTGCATGATAGCCAGGTCGGCTTCCATCATGTCGGAGAACTTCTTGGCGGCCTTCGCGCGCCCCACATCGGGGCTCACAATGCACAGGTTGCTGCAATCGAGGTTCTTCGCCTTGAAGTAGTCTGCCAGGATGGGCAGGGCGGTCAGATGGTCGACCGGGATGTCGAAGAAGCCCTGGATCTGCCCCTGGTGCAGATCGATGCTCATCATGCGGTTGATGCCCGCAGTCTCCATGAGATTCGCCACGAGCTTCGCCGTGATGGGCTCGCGCGCGGCCGCCTTGCGGTCCTGGCGCGCATAACCGTAATGCGAGATGACCGCCGTTACGGTGCGGGCCGAGGCGCGCTTGGCCGCATCCGCCATGATGAGCGTTTCCATGAGCGCATCGTTGATCTGATCGCCCGCAACGGACTGGATGATGAACACGTCCGAGCCGCGCACGCTCTGCAGGTAACGTGCGTAGATTTCGCCGTTCGAGAACTTCTCAAGCTTGATGTGTCCCAGCTCGACGCCCAGTTCATCGGCGATTTCCTCAGCGAGTCGCGGGTTCACCGATCCCGAGAACAGCGCCAGGCTCTTCTTCATTTCCGTCATGGAGTCTCCTATCGTCCGCCCAAGCCGCGCACTGCGGCCCTGCCCATTGTAGTATCGTCCGCCGCCCGGGCGCTACCCGATACCCAATCGAGCGCGTTTTTTCGCCGCCCAGCCTTCGACCACGGTCTGCTCGGGACGCGTCATGCCGAGCGCGTCGGCGGGGACGTCCCTCGTGATGCACGAGCCGGCACCGATGATCGCGCCCGCCCCGACGGAGACCGGCGCCACCAGCATCGTATCGCTCCCGATGAAAGCCCCGTCGCCGATCGAGGTGACGTGCTTGCCCTTGCCGTCGTAATTGCAGGTGATCGACCCGGCCCCGACGTTCACGTTCGCGCCGATCGTCGCGTCGCCGACGTAGCTCAGATGCGGAACCTTCGACCCAGGACCGATTGTCGACTTCTTGATCTCGACGTGCGTGCCCGCCTTCGACCCCGCGCACAGATGAGCGCCCGGACGCAGGTAGGCGCGCGGCCCCGCCTCCGCCCCGTCCTCGAGCACGGCCTTATCGGCCACGGTTTCGTCCACACGGCAGCCCCGGCCCACCTGCGTGTCGGCCAGGCGGCTGTTCGGGCCGATGACGCTGTCCTCCCCGACCGACGTGGCGCCCATGAGGAACACCTGGGGAAGCAGCTCGACGTCCTGTGCGATCTTCACGTCGGGCCCGATCCACACCTGGTCGGGGTCGGTCATGGTCACTCCCGCATCGAGATGCGCGCGGTTGATGCGGCGCTGGGCCGCTTTCACCGCCTGCGCCAACTGCGCACGCGAATTGACGCCCAAACACTCGAGGGAATCGTCTGACGCGATTGCGCGCACGGCGCGCCCCTGCGCGCGGGCGAGAGCGATCGTGTCGGTAAGGTAGAACTCGCCCTGGACGTTGTCATTGTCGATGCGACCGAGCGCATCGAAGAGCCAGCGCGTATCGAAGCAGTAGAAGCCGGCGTTGCATTCGCGGATGAGGGCCTGGTCGGGCGTTGCGTCCTTCTGCTCGACGATGGAGGCGGGCTCACCGTTCCCATCGCGCACGATGCGCCCGTAGCCGAACGGGTCGTCGGGCTCCATAGTCAGAAGCGCGCAGGCGGCTTGCGCCCGCTCACGTTCCTCGATGAGACGTGCGATGGTCTGAGCCTTGATCAGCGGACAATCGCCCGACAGAACGAGCAGCGATCCGTCGAAGTCGGCCAGAGCCTCCCGGCACACCGCGACCGCGTCGGCCGTGCCCTTGCGCTCCGGCTGGACCACGATGTCGGCCACGCCCTCGACCAGAGGGACGACCTGCTCGCGCCCGTACCCGACTACGGTGACCACCCGTGCGACCGGCACGGCAAGAGCCTGGTCGATAACCCAGTTCACCAGCGGTTTCCCCAGCACCTCGTGGGCAACCTTCGGCTTTTTGGACTTCATGCGGGTCCCGGCGCCGGCAGCCAAAACGATTGCGGCAGCTTGCATACGCGTCCTTTTCTCGAACGATTCGTCGGTTGAGAGTATAGCCCAACGCACGCAAAGCCCTCTCTTTTCGCCCCTTCTTCCGATAAAAAACCGACGAAGGCGGCCGAATACGGCGGTGGAAGTCGGGGCGGGTCGGACCGACGAGGGGTCGGAACGAAGGCGCAAGATGCCCCGCCCTCTCCCCGCCATGCCGACCCGAATGCCCGAAGACCCCGATATACGGAAAACAGGGAAGACGAGCGGGCGCGGTGAGACCCCGAGCAAACGCCACGGGACGGCGCGCATCCGTTTCCAAAATGATTATCCGCTCTTCCGAATTTGCGCTATGCTGTTCTTATCAGCTTGTCGAAAGGAGCCGCAACCCAGCCTCGAGCGGACATAGCACCCCTCCCGGTTCGCTGCGGTGCCTTCCAGGCTGTTTTTTATTGGCCACGAGGCAAGAGGTGAAGACTATGAGCATCACCGTAACCGGACGCAAGATGACCGTCTCCGATTCGCTGCGCCAGTACGCCAAAGAAAAAATCGGCAACTCCATGAAGGTCATGGACATCGACCCGCTCAACGCCGAGGTCGTTCTGCACGTCGAGAGAAACCGCGCCATCGCCGCGCGCTGCTGCTGTGAAGTTACCCTTCACACTAAAGGCCAC
The DNA here is from genome assembly GCA_963552775.1 of uncultured Eggerthellaceae bacterium. Classification (GTDB taxonomy): domain Bacteria; phylum Actinomycetota; class Coriobacteriia; order Coriobacteriales; family Eggerthellaceae; genus CAUVMU01. The sequence continues at coordinate 7,913 of CAUVMU010000046.1, forward strand.
GTCGTCCGCGTTGAGGAAATCGAGGACGACATGTATGCCGCCATCGACGTCGCGGCCGCAAAAGTCGTTCGCCAGCTGCGTAAGTACAAGACCCGGGTCATCGACCGCAAAGTGCGCGCCGGAGCCCACGGCGAGGCGGCCTCGCTCAAGGCGCTCGCGTCCGAAGGCGCCGAACTCGACATCGAAAAGCTCATGGACGAGCTATCCGTCGACGAAGAGGTCGTGCGCGTGAAGGAAATCGAGTTCGAGCCTTTGACCGAAGAGGAGGCGCTTATTAAGATCGACCTGCTCGGACACGATTTCTTTGCGTACACTGACCGCGACTCCGGCAACATCCACGTGCTCTACCGCCGCAACGGCGGCGGCTACGGCCTGCTGAAACAGAAAATCGCTTAAACGAGAGCGCGATAGACGGGGCGGCCGCGATAGACGGGGCGGCCGCGATTCATCGACGCGGCCGTGAAAGAAGGCTTCCCGCCCGAGCCCGATGCGGCGGCGATAGCGGTTGGCGGCCGCAATTCATCGACGCGGCCGCCCCCTTTCTGCGCTTGCGCAATCGGGGCCTCACAGCGCAAGCCATATGGGGACCTCACAGCGCAATCGGGACCTCACAGCGCGAGCCATATGGGGGCTGTCCCTGTGGACGAAAATCGGGATTGTGTATAGGTGCTGGTCGAAAATCGGGATTGTGTATAGGTTCGAAGAAGCGCTCGCGAGAGCACTCGAGTACACACAACTCTGTGAACTGGCCTTTCTCGAGCTTCGCTGCAAAATGCGTCTACCGTACGATGAAAAGATGCCCGATTTTCGC
>CAUVMU010000047.1:0-8638 GCA_963552775.1 uncultured Eggerthellaceae bacterium
AAGAATCTCTTGCATGCTATCGAATAAAGGGGCATTCCGAAATGCACGAACTGTACTACGTACGCAAGCGCGGACACATTGCAAATGGCGATGAGCTGGCCTTCGTGCGTATTCTAAGGGAAACGATTCCCGCGTTTCGAGGATCCTATTATACGTAAGCGGCATCCTTGAAGCACGTGCGACGACTTCGGTGCGCCTTCGCGCTTGAAGCACGCGCGACGACTTCGGTGCGCCTTCGCGCTCGAAGCACGCGCGACGGTTTCGGTGCGCTTTCGCGCGACGCTTCGATCACGCCTCACCCTCGCGGCCCCGCATCGACAATAATGTTACGTTTTAAAATTTCGTGTTACAATGCTTCCCAAGGAAATCACGAGAAGAAGGGGGCGTCATGCTCGAACGTGCACTCTGGGAAAAGGCGGCGGTGTTTCACGGACATACCTGCCCGGGACTCGCCATAGGATTCAAGGCATGCGAGGGAGCCGTAGCCGAACTCGGGCTCGACGCGAGCGCGCTGCCGGCCATCGACGAGGAAATCGTCTGCGTGACGGAGAACGATGCCTGCGGGGTCGACGCCGTCCAGGTGCTGCTCGGCTGCACGTACGGGAAGTCGAACCTCATCCCGCGCCTGTGCGGCAAGATGGCCTTCTCGTTCTTCCTGCGCGAAAGCGGAAAGCGCGTGCGCCTCGTGTTGAAGCCTTCGGCCGGCGCGGGCCTTGCGCGCGCCGAATTCGAACGCTACCTGCTGGAAACCCCCTATAACGAGCTTTTCGACATCAAGGCGCCCTCATACGACCTGCCCGAACCGGCACGCCTGTTCGCGTCTCAAATCTGCTCATCCTGCGGCGAAAAAACGGCCGAGTACGCCCTGCGCGTACAGAACGGCAAGCCGGTATGCCGGGACTGCTACGATGCCTACGAGCGCGAAGGATTCTAGCGTCGCGGCGCAGGCGGGCGCACCCGCCGTGCGCGAAACGCGCGCGCACGACATTACCGCGCACCAGCGAAGCATCGAGCGGCGCCATCGGGTCGTCATAGCGGCCTCGGCCCTCGCTTGCGCGATTCTCGCGCTCGTCTCCCTTTCATGCGGGGCCTCGAACATCGGCATCGTCGAGAGCGCACTCGGCCTCGTCGGCGTTGGATCGCCGCAGGATATTGCCGCCGTGCAGTCCATCCGCCTGCCGCGCATCCTGTGCGCCATCGTATCGGGTGCGGGGCTCGCGCTTGCAGGCGCAGCGTTGCAGAGCGTCCTGGAGAACCCGCTCGCTTCGGCTTCGACCGTGGGCATCTCGCAGGGAGCCGCGTTCGGAGCAACGGCGGCTATTCTGCTGGTCATGCCGCTCTTCGCCGGTTCGACGGCAGCGATCGGCATGGGCGGCGTAGCACTGTGCGCCTTCGCAGGCGCCATGGTGTCGAGCGGCATCGTGCTGCTGTTCTCCAAATTGGGCGGCATGCGCCCCGAAAGCATCATCCTCGTCGGCGTGGCGCTCTCCGCGCTCTGGGCGGGGGCCTCGACCATCATGCAGTACTTCGCCGACGAGATATCCCTCACCAAGGTGATCTTCTGGCAATTCGGCGATTTAGGGCGCGCCACCTGGATGCAGATAGGCCTTATGACCGTCGTGGGGGCGACATGCGCCGCCTACTTCTTCGTGAACCGCTGGAACTACAACGCGCTCCAAAATGGAGGAGAGGTCGCCGGAGGGCTCGGCGTCGACGTCGAGCGCGTGCGCGTGACGGGCGTAGCCGTCGCATCGCTCACTGCGGCCGTCATGGTGTCGTTCATCGGGCTCGTCAACTTCGTCGGGCTCATCGCGCCCCATATCGCCCGCCGTCTCGTCGGGAGCGACTACCGCTACCTGCTGCCCGCCTCCCTCGTATTCGGCTCCGTCATCATGCTCGGAAGCGACCTTGCCGCCCGCATGGTCATATCGCCGGTCATACTCCCCATCGGGGCCATCACCTCGTTTCTGGGAGCGCCGCTGTTCCTGTACCTGCTCTACCGGGGGTACCGCCGATGAACCTTCCCGAACCCCTCGCACCCGATTCCACCTGCGCACCCGCACGTGCGCACGTGCAAACCCCTTCGGAGGCGGTGGCCGAACGCGATGTGCGCGCAGCTCCCCTGCACGCGCGCGGCCTCGCCTACACCTATCCGCATGCGCACGCGACCGTGTTCGAAGACATCGCCCTGCACGCCCGCGCTGGATCGCTTCTCGCCGTGCTCGGGAACAACGGATCGGGGAAATCGACCCTGCTCAGCCTGCTCGTGGGCAACGCCCGACCCACGCACGGCGAGGTAGAGGTATGCGGGAGCCCCCTGGAAGGCCTCTCGCGGCGCCAAGCTGCGCGCTGGCTCGCCTTCGTCTCCCAACAGCAGTGCGCCCCGCACCTTTCCGTTTACGACCAGGTGCTCTTAGGAAGGCGGCCCTACCTGAGCTGGTCGGTCACCGAGCGCGATCGCACCGTGGTAGCGCACTGCATCGAACGGCTCGGACTGGAAGGGTTCGCGCAGCGTTTCTGCGACGAGCTTTCGGGCGGAGAGCGGCAGAAGGCCTACATCGCCCGCGCCCTCGCACAGGAGCCCAACGTGCTGCTGCTCGACGAGCCGACGAGCGCCCTCGACCCGAAAAACCAGATCGAGGTCATGCGGGCGGTCCGCGATATCACCGTGCACGAGGACATCGCCACCGTGGTCGTCATGCACGATATCAACCTCGCGCTGCGCTTCTGCGACCGCTTCATGCTCATGCGCGACGGGAACATCGTGGTCGAAGGCGCGCGCGAGGCCGTGACGCCAGAGACGCTCGAGCGCACGTTCGACATTGCGTTTCACCTGGTGGAAGTCGCTGGCGAGACCATCGCTTTACCCTCCCAGGACCTCCCCCTTCAAACTGACCGAGCACGACGCATTTCAAGGAGAGCCCTATGAACGTTCCTCTGTTCGACCGCGAGCTCATCGCGAACACCTGGAAAAGCGACCCCGACAACGGCCGGGCGAACGTCGGCGTGTGGGACGACGAGGCCGATGCCTTCGCCCGGCATCCCCTCCCCCGCTGGGACGACGACCCGTTTCTGCTCATGCTCTCCCAAGAGGCCGACATCACGAACACGACCACGGCAATCGACGTCGGCTGCGGCACGGGCCGCTACGCCCTCGCGCTCGCCGAACGTATGGGAGCGGTCCACGGCGTCGACTTCTCGGAGAAGATGATCGCGCATGCCCGGACGGCCGCACATGAGCGGGGCTGCGACAACGTGAGCTTCGGCGTCGGAGATTTCAGGACCATGGATATCGCCGGCAAGTACGACCTCGCCATCGCGCACCTCACGCCCGCAATCTGCGACGGCGAGACGTTCGGGAAGCTCCAATCGCTCGCCTGCAAGCAGGTCTTCATCGCCAAACCGACGCGGAAAAGCGACTCGGTCCTCGATCCCGTCACGCACCTGCTCGGGCGCGAGCGGCGCCGAAAGGGGGCCGGCGACGACATCCTGCGCATGTTCGCGCTCGCGTGGCTGGGAGGAAGCACGCCCTCCGTCAGGCATTATCGCGACGAATGGACCTCGACCCGCACGTTCGAGGAAGCATGCTAGCTCTACGGCGACCAACTCATGAACGGGTCGCTCGACGAGGATCAACGTGCGCTCGTACGCTCTTACCTGAGCTCCATCGCACGCGACGGCATGGTCGAGGAGACCATCAGCACCGAAGTGGTCATGATGGGCTGGGCCGTATAAAAAGGACCCGCCTGCCCTTTCGACTATGCTCCAGTCCGGACTGTACCGGTTGGAACATGCAGAAAAGAAGCCGCTGTCCGCCCGAACGAGGGACGGACGGCGGCTCAACGTTGAAGCGCAGCGACGCGCACGCACTGCCGTGCGAGCGCAGCGCCTTTACGAAGCGAGATCGACCTTCCCGAAAACATAGCCCGCACCTGCCAGGTCGCTCGCAACGCCCCGACCAAGGAAGAACGCCGAAATCTCATCGAGCTTGGACAGGGGATCGACGTCGGCGAAACGGTCAGGGTACACGACAGCTCCCACCTGGTAGCAGTTCGCGAGCGCCAGCTCGACGTTCGTCATGTAGAAGCGATAGGCGATCAACGAATGAACCTCGCCCTTTTGCACGGCGGAAATCGAGTCGAAGTATGCCGGATTGGCCGCCACATCCTCCTTCACGAGCGGCAGATTGCCGCCCTCGACGAACACGACATCGGGCTGAGCTGCAGAGACCCGCTCAAGATCGATGGTGTACGGGCCGTCCTTCGAAACGCCCTCGTCAGCGATATTCACCACGTTGCATGCCGCGAACGGCGGAAAGCCCGCCTCGGTCCCATCGAAGCCGTGCCCGCCCCGATAGCTGATGCCGGCGGCGTAGGCGCTCACGCTGCCCGCGACATCGGCCGTGCGTTTCTGCAGGTCGGCCTGTACGTCTTTCATGTACTGCTCGATTTCGGCAGCACGCTGCTCGCGCCCGAGCACGGCGCCGACGAACTTCACGTTGTCGTAGAACCCCTGCGAGAACACGGCGTCCGTTATCGTGATGCACACGACCGGAACACCCGTACGCTCTTGCAGCGCGTCGGCCGTGTCCTTGTCCACATTCGCGATGACCACGTCGGGAGCGAGTGCGGCGATAGCCTCTTCGTTGGGGGTCGTCCCCTTCGAGCCGCCGTCGCCTATCACGGGCAGTTTCGAGAACGTCTCGATGTTCACATGGCGGTACGAACAGGTGACGAAATCCTCCTGCTCGGACTGCTCGACGCCCACCACCGTATCGACGGCGCCCAGGTAGCACACGAGGCGCAGCGAACTGGCGCCGATGCCGACCACCTCATCGACCTCGGCGGGAATCTCGACCGTGCGGCCGGCCATGTCCTCGATGCTGCGCGTGGTCGCGGCGTTCGACACCGCATCGGACGACGAAGAGCTCGCCTGCCCACAGGCGGCGAGAAGGGCGAGCGCCAAGGAAAGCGCCGCGATGAGCGCGATGAGCGCCCCTGTCCGTGGAGTTGCCTTCATCCGTTGCATACACATCCTTCCTCCCGAGAAACTTCGTGCGGCGGGTGCAAGGCGCAATGCTTCCACCTATCTACCGACCCGCGTGTGTTCGCTCATTGTAACACGTTTTTTAATTTCGTAACACGCTATGATACGGCGATGAATTCGGCCGCGATGAAACAGCGGGGAACGCTGAGGACGTGCGGGACATGCGGCGTGCGGAGGCGTATGATGCAAGAAGCGTTTTCCACCCGAACGAGGAGGGCTCTATGGATCGACGGAGCTACGATGTGCTGGTCATCGGATTCGGCAGCGGATATACACGCATCCCGCCTCGTCCGAAATCTTCAACGCTCTGCTCGGATAAACAGCAAGGACCCTCATGAGCGAACCGAATCTCCCCTGCCCTCAGGATGCCGAAGCGGCTCCCTTCGACTTCGTCGTCGTAAGCGACGCGCACGTATCGCTTACGAAGCCGTATCGGGCTAAGCGGCTCTCCCGCGTGCTGCAAAGCGCGCGAAAGCTGGCTCCCGCCGCACGCGTCATCGTCGTGGGCGACACGACCGACTACGGCATGCCCTGGGAGTACTTCCTGGTGAACCGCGCTCGGCGCGCGGCAGGCCTCGAGCGGGAGGAGCTCTTGTTCGCGCTCGGCAACCACGAGTGCCGCCTTCCGCCCTTCCAAGGGGCGCTGCGCCGCTTCCGCCGGTTCGTCGGCCGGCCGCAGGCCTTCTACGACGTCGAGGCCGGGCGCACGCACCTCATCATGCTCGCCGGCGACGAGAAGCCCGTCCGTTGGGATGCGTGCCGCATCTCGAGCGAGCAGCTGACCTGGCTCGACTCCCTTCTTGCGCGCGACGAGGGCGAGGGGCGCGCATCGCTCGTGTTCAACCACGAGCCGCTGTTCGACACCGTCGAGGGGAGCCTGCCCGAGCACCCGAGCGGGCGCTCCATCGACAACGACACCGAACTGCGCGCCGTTCTCGACGCCCATCCGGGCGCCTTCGTGTTCACCGGGCACAGCCACTTCCCGCTCGATGCGCGGCGCATCGGTGAGGGCCCCGTGTTCGCGAACACGGGCGCGATCGGCTACGACGACGGCTACGGACGCGACTTCGCCTGCGGGTGGTTCGTGCGCGTCGAGGAGCGGGCCGTGACGATGAGAGGGCGCGATTTCCTCAGCGGCCGATGGCTCGACGAGGTCCGCTTCGAGCGCGAGGCGCGTGCTTCCTAACGGGAGCGCGGCAGGTGGATGTTCCGGGTATCTCCGACAAAGAATCCGAGTCCGTCAAAAACGAGGTCTTTTCCTATAGTCGTTCAGAACATCTATCAGATCAGGGATATCGTCCACTATCACCTTCCACGCAATACTCCTGTCGACCTCTCTGTAACCGTGGGCAACAAAATTACGAAAACCTCTGATATCGTTCCAAGGATAGTTCGGATACTCGGCAATCACCTTTTCAGATAGATGCAGAACATCCTCGGCAATGCGATAAACAGGGCTCATTATCGCATCGTAGGCGATTTCTCCTTTTTCGGATCGGTCGTTGACGAAGGAGTCCTCCGTCGCGTCGAAATAAACGATTCTGCTTTCAAGGACCCTGCAGTCCTCCAGAATAATCGAAATGAGGTCAAGATCGCGCTCATGCTGCTGCATAGATCAACACCTCATCCCTCTGGACCCGCTCACGAAAAGCCTTCCGCATGTGCTCAGGCGGATTCGTGACAATCTCTACCCTGCATCCAAGCTCCCTCTCGAGATCTACGGCTATTTCGTAGAGCATGCCGAAGGTCATGTTCGGACCGCACAGGAAACGCAGGTCAATATCGCTCGTCGGCCCTTGCTCGCCTCGAGCGAACGAACCGAAAAGATAAGCCTCGCGCACATCATAGTCAGCAAGGACTCCAGAAACTACGCGGGCTATATGTTCGACCGTTAAATCCATGCGTCGATTATAGCATCGACAGATCACCCTCCTCGCCGCGCTCATGGAGGAAGCCGCACGCGTCCTCATCGCGGCTGAATAGGCTCGATTCGCAGAATGCAGCGATGCGCCGAGCGCGATATATGCGTATACGCTACCGTAAGCCCCCTTTCGAGCATCACGTCCTCCGAAAGCCGCGCAACCTTCAGGAGTCTCGCACTTGTCGACAAAGCTTGAAAGCTTTCAAGCACCACGCCCCTCCGAAAGCCGCACAACGAGAAGCCGCGCGGCGGGGGCGAAGCCAAGGCCGGGGCGCTCCCCTATTCCTGGACCTTGAGCGCCTCCGAGAGAGGAACGCGCTTGATGCGGCGCACATGCAAAAACGCGACGACGCAGTACGTGGCGATTCCAAATGCCAAATCCTTAAGGATAACGTCGGGCGTGAAGACTATCTCGAAGTTGCCCGTGAACTTTGAGAACACCAGCTTCATCAGAAGCGACAGGGACCAGAACAGAAGCGGGAGGCAGGCGAAGAGCGAAACGATGACGGTCGTGCTAATCGAACGCACGTAAAGCCTGTTGATCTCGCTGTCGCGATACCCGAACACCTTCATATACGCAATGGAGCGAGCGCTTCGCTCGATGACCGTCTTGGTGAGCAGGTACATGAGAATCAGGTAGATGAGCACGGCGACGACAACGAGCATGTCCATTATGTAGCCCATGGAGCTTTTCATCTGGGTTCCGATTTTGTCCATATCGCTCGGGGTAAGGTCGTTGACCAGATAGTAATCGTCGATTGCGAGCGCCTCGTCTGAAACGTACCCGTTGAAGTAATCCGTTTCGTTATCGAAAAGCTCGTTGAACGAGTCCAGGCTCATGAGCACATACATCGTGCTTACCGTGCCCCAGGTAGCGGACGGAACCAGCTCGAACGACTTTCCGGCATACTTGTCCCGAAACACCGTTCCCTTCCCCGCCTCGAGGGCGCATTTCTCGGCCAGACCCTGGCCGACGACCACCCGGCCGTCCCCCACGTCGATATCCCAGTAGCGAGAACCTTCCTGAATACCGTACACGGTAACGGTTTCCATCTCCCCGCCGAAAGTGCGTTTCACCTCGAGCGTACCCGCAGCGAACTTCTCGGCCTGACCGATCAAGGCATCGGCGTTCTCCATCGTGTTGACCGGATGCGCATCCTTGTCGATGTCGGAGGCCCTATCGACAAGCGTGAAGAACTCGCCGAGCGTCAGGCCACCGAGGTCTGCGCCGCCCAGTCCCAGCTGCTCCAGGCTTGCTCCTTCGAAGTCAATCGAGGCGATGTCGAAGTCATCCTCGTCCACATCGTCAACGTCGAACGTCGCAAGGTCGACAACACCCAAGCCGCAATCGGTCAGATCGACCATGGAATCGCGCAGGATACCGGCGCGCACGAGCGCTTCAACATCGAGGTCCCCGGCATCTTCGTACAGGGCACCGACATCGTAGGCGTCGACGCCTGTACCCGAGAGCATCTTCTGCACGTTTATGCCGCCGACGTAACCTGTGCCCCCGCTCGCCGCAATAGCGTTCATCAACGCGGTCGGGTCGAAGTTATCCCTGAAGAAATCATCTATCCGCGACTCCACTCGCCCTTTGACGAAATCCTCGAGCGCGTCCTGCGCGGCATCCTCGTCGATGCTCCCCAAATCGACCCGTTCGGAAAGCTCGTG
>CAUVMU010000048.1:0-8585 GCA_963552775.1 uncultured Eggerthellaceae bacterium
CGCCAGGTGAGAGCAAATAAGGATTCATGTCCAGTTTGTCATCGATGGTTTCGACGACAACCGAGTTTTGCGTTCCGTATTCAAAACCAATTGCATGAAGGCGAATGAGTCGATTCCATTCAAGGTAGCTCTTACCATTGGCGCTGGAAAGATGCTCTGCCCACGCGATGATGCCCGGCAAAAGAAACGCTCGTGATTCTCCGTCGGAAGATCGGGAAAACACCGAGTCGAGCCCTCGCCATAACGCCCGATTCGCAAAGTGCATCGCAGGGAGATATACCGGTGCGACGCCAAGCTTCTTCTCCTGATTGGGGCTTCGCCTCCACCCTGTCATCGGCTCAATCTTGTTCTTGTTGAAGGTGCTGAGTTTATCACCATTCGTAAGGATAAGCCCAATTACCCCATCTGTCTCCGCTTTCAGGAGAACCCTTCGGCTTTGCCAGGTGAATATATCAGCGTAGCCAGAAGGCAAGCGGCCTTCCACACTGTAGGCACTGCCATCTCGTTCCCATGTGGGCAAATCATCAGGTGAGAACAGCTCCCCGCCCTCTCCATCCCAGAGAACGAGATTGATGAGCAGGGTCTCTCGTAGGGTCTGCCCTTCGAGAACAAGGCCACCCAGGCCTCCCGCCCAGCCCGTACCGATGGGGTAGCTTTTACCCCCTTTGACTCCAGGGTCCCCCACCGTTCCGGTTTTTATTCCCGCAGTGTCAAAAGCATGGACATGCACAAGCCAGCGTGCAGCCTCATCGAATGCAAGCTTGCTGAAAGACTCTTCTGTCCTAATCGCGAACAACGCCGTGCCGTCCGGAACGTCGGAAATCATTTTCTTCGTCTCCGAGACGTCTCCATTCGTTGCTTGAAGCCCTGCAATCTGCATAAACGGTTTTTCAGGATTGAACAAGTCGAAGCGGTCATGCCATTTCTCAAGATATGCGGCGATATCGTCCATGGGAAGTTCCTCGGCGCCCCATAGCTCGCCCCAAACCTCAGCCGGGTCGTCTTCCTCATCCAGGTTCGGTGCTATTGAACGCTGCAGGATTGCGAGCAATACCCGCAAGATTGCGAAGTCTTGCGTCGGGAGGTCGTTGGCGAGGCACTGCAACCGCGGAGCTTCCGAGAATAATCCGGACAAGGAGAATTCGCGGACGTTTCCGTCCCCATCTCTTGCGCGAATCCACGGTTCGTCGACAAGGTTGAAGCTGACGCGTGCATCCATCATCACCCTTCTTTCTTCTCGCAGGAGACGAGCTCCAAGCCGGTTTCCCTCGCGTAATGCAAACGATATACCTGGTTGCGGCATGGAAGCGTTGCGTTTCCTTGAGCATCGAACGCTATGACCAGCTGCCCTTTCAGCCAGCGCGACTCCTGCCAACCGGGCATCGGCCAGCTCTCTTCGAGCGCAGCGATCGTGCCTTCAGCAGCCCATGGCGATGCAAGTTCGGGCGGCAAATTTACCGTGCACGATGCGGCTATACGTGCGACTTCGTCATCTGGTATATCGGCGCCGTTCCCCAACGACCCGATTGCGGGGGCAACCCATGGGAAAACGAAGAACGCACCCTTTGATTCTTGCACGGCAATCACTTCGATCGATTCTTGCGTATCACGCACGGCAGCGCGGCCCTGTGCTTCATCGTGCAGTGGATACGAATCGCGCATCCAGCCGACGAGGTCGTATCCCGGCCTTCTCGTCTTAGGGCTGCCCAACAGCCATGCTTTTGCTTTCGCCTTCGCCTGCTCCTGCTGTTCATTGAACTTTTGAAGCTCTCCGTCGAATTCTTCTTCCCATCCTTTTGGAATATCGACTTTGCCCTCATACACCCGTTCAACAAGACCGGAGATGTCGCGTGGAAGATTGACGGCGATATCGTCTTCGTGCGATGCGTGCTGTCGTAAGGCGAGCACCGTACGCCAGAGTATCGCCGGCTGATACACGTACGATACTCCCGAGCCAAAGGAAGGTGGGCTCTCCGCCCAATTGTCTGATCCTACGATCACAAACCGTGCTTTCCTCAGAGAGCTCGGACGCTCAGCTTGTCCTTCGCCTCTCCGATGTCGATGAAGACGTCCCATGCGTTGCAAGAGAAGGTCGATAGGAGCGATATCTGAAACCATGAGGTCGAAATCTATGTCAAGCGATTGCTCTATGACCTGCGTGCCGACAACAACAAGCGCCTGCGGGCGACAAGATGAATTCGGTCCAAGAAGCCCGAGCAATTCAGCATCGTTCGATGCTCTATCAACGGCGATGAACCTCGAGTGAACAAGTTTTGTCTCAATGTCGAGTTCTTCTCGCATGAGCGCATACGTTTCCTGGGCGCGCTTTACCGTGTCTCGGATGATGCATACGCATCCTCCATCAGCGAGCGCTTCTCTCAGCAAGGTCAATAGAGTCGTATCGTCATCTCCCATGAATTCGATCGAGACATCCGTGCCTGCTGTTTCGACGGCGCATTCACGGTAAACCGGGTGGGAATTCCTATCTCGGCACGAGCTGGTGATAAGCGGGTATGCGGGATTGCCCGAGTCCAACCTGGGAGCGGTTGGAAAAGTGGAGGCATCGTCGGATTTCCTTCGTGTATTGGAGGCGTCCTGGCCGCGATAGGCCTCGATGAGCTCCCTCCTGCGCTGTGGTGGCAGCGTCGCCGAAAGCAAGACGATTGGAACCCCGTAAGCGCCCAGCCAGGCAAGCGTCCTATCGAGGTAGGCGCTCATGTAAGCATCGTAGGCATGAACCTCGTCTATCACCACGACCTTGCCCGCAAGTCCGAGATGGCGAAGTTGGACATGGCGCGTCTTCAATGCAGCCATGAGAAGCTGGTCTACGGTACCGACGACGAACGATGCCAAAAGCCCGCGTTTTCTACCACCGAACCATTGATGGGCTATGACGCTCTCTTCCGATGGCTTGTTGGATGAATATCCTCCGTCTCCCATCCCTGTGGCGCCCCATGTCTTCAACTGGACAAATTCGCTGTTGAGCGTCGCTTTGCTATGCAAGAGTTGAATCGAGCGCTTCGTCCCTGCGATTTCCAGAGGAACATGTTCGAGCCAGCTTTCCACCCGCGCGAACATGGCGTTGGACGTTGCCATGGTGGGCAACAGGTAACTTACGCCTCCGCAGCCGAATCTCTGCGCCAGAACCTCCGCACAGAGCAGGGAGGCCTCCGTCTTCCCATTGCCCATGGGCGCTTCGATGATGATCAGTCCAGGGGAGTTGAGGTCTTCTGCCGCCTCGAGCGCTGCCCGCTGTGCCGGATGTAATACCGTATCCTTTGGCAGCCCCTCAAAACGTCGATGAAAAAGCTCATCGAAATTAGGATTGTGCGCTTCGAGCATTGAGCGCCAAGCAGAGGGAAGCGCCAGACTGCGCCAAGCCCCTTGCGCTCGGGTTTCAAACTCTTTCAAAGTCGCAACTTCTGCAACAAGTGGAAAGAAGTCCGAATTCGAGGCGAGCCAATCCGCCATGATCACGAGACCTGTAAGGAGGACCTGAGCAGTCTGAGGTAGCGCTGTATCTTGCAAGGTCCGCTCGCATTCTCTAATGCCGGAACCATCGAAGGCAAACCGCAGCAGCTCATCCTGGACCGACTCCCATGCGCCATCGCCCAAACCCTCGTTGGGAATGCCATTGCCAACCTGGATTTTTCGCAAATCGCCGCCGTTCGGGGTAATCCCATGATGTCCGCCGACAATGCAGGAAAACGTGCGCAGATGCTTCCATCCGCGCTCGCCTAACCATGATTCAATAATCACCTGTCCCATGAAGGCATGCGATGGGTTGTAGACCATACGAGGGTCTGGAAGCACGAGTCCGGTTTGGGAAACGACTTCCGCCCGAGCCTGAACCTTGCACTGAAACGCCGGCGTCGCCTTGCCGATGTCATGCACGGCGGCCAGCCAGACGACCAGCGCTTCTGCAGCAGCCTCGTTCCCTCCGAGCGCATTGACGACGAAGCGCTTCTCCGACTCGGGCAGCCACTCGCGCCAGAGTAAGCGCGCTATCTGCGCGCTGTCTCCCATGTGAACGTAGAGCGGCGACCAGAGATGGCTCATCTCGCCACCGCCGGTTTTTGCCCAAACCGCACGCGCGGCAAGGGAGAGGGGGATTATCGATTCCTGATTCCGCATCTCCATCCTCTACCTTGTTGCGCTCACGTCGATTCTGCCGTCATTATATATCCAATACAAGGGTTTGCAAGTGCGGTTAGATTCGTTCCATTCCCGCAGGTCGTTTCCATTTAGTGAGGTCAAATGACGAATAGCCTTTTCTCGGGTTTTTGACAACCGAACAGATTTCGCGCATTCCGGCAGCTCCGTTGAACGGGGCTTTTCATTATTGGTGTTCTGATGGACGTGGGAGCCCGCTCGATCGCGGTTAAGAATCTCGACTGGTCGATGGGAGGGGAGAGGGCGAGAACGTTTGAAGACCGTCTGTTTGCGGCGGGTTGTTTCTTAGATGAAGGAAGGCTCTGCGAGCTTGCGCTACATCGCCTATGAGTCTGGCTGCATGTGCTGGCCCTCCCGAGTCGAGTTCAGCGATTCCGTACGCGGCGAGACGCTGGCGTTCTGCGGTCGCTTCGTTGAAGACGGCGGGCTCCCGTCGAACAAGGCGAAGATCGTCATTGCGAGTGAGCTCACATGCTGGGTGCGAGCGGTAGGGCGCATGGTGCAGGACGAATGGGAGGTCGCGCACCCGACTTGAGCATCGGCTGCGTCGATATGCACGTTGAAAAACGAGATGCTCAGCGCCGCATGAAGTTGGCGATCTCAGCCGAATATTGAAGTGCGCGGCCTCACGAACGGCATCTGCGAATCTGAGTACGATAGCGGCTGTCGATTGACATGCGTTGCACAACGCGAGCAAGGGGCTGGTATTCATAGAAGACCCGGTCTGCTTCCGACAGGAGGCCCCGCCCTTTATCGCTGCTTGACAAGAGTCCGGGTCATATGAGTCAGGTAGAATGGAGACCACGACCATGGATGCGACGACCGCCGAAATACTCTGCAAGCTGAACACGGCCTTCTATCGAGGCCAGGCCGCCTCGTTCTCGCAGACGAGGCAGTCTCCTTGGCCGGGATGGGAGCGGTGCGCCCGATGGATGCCGCGCGCCTGCGACGCGGGTTCCGTTTCCTGCGACATCGACTCCTGCGACGGCGCCGCCTCCGTACCTCGCAACGGCGCCGTCTCCGTGCTCGACGTAGCCTGTGGGAACCTGCGGTTCGAGACCTACCTGCAGCGGGCATTCCCTGCGCGGGCCTTCTCCTTCTATGCTGTCGACGACTGCGACGAACTGGCCAGCGACGTTTCAGGTGCGGCGTTCCAGCACCTCGACGTGTGCGCCGCTTTGCGCTCGGACGTGCCTCTTGCACCGCTTATCGATGCTCCTGCGTGCGATATGGCGGTGTCTTTCGGGTTCTTGCACCACGTGCCGGGCTTCGAGGCCCGCTGCGCGCTACTCGGGGCGCTCGTGGAGTGCGTCCGCCCGGGCGGTACGGTCTGCGTGTCCCTTTGGCGCTTTATGGACGACGCGCGCTTGGCCGATAAGGCCCGTGCATCGCATGAGCGCGCCCTGCAAGACGAAGTCCTTCCAATCGGCCGTCTCGAACTTGACGAGCGTGATTACCTGCTCGGATGGCAGAATCGACCGGGCGTGTACCGCTACTGCCACCACTTCGACGAGCGCGAAATCGATTCCCTGGCGGTATCGGTCGCCTCCTCTGCCGAGCTCGTCGACCGCTTCTCGGCGGACGGGAAGACGGGAAGGCTCAATACGTATCTGGTGCTCCGTCGTCGCTGAACCGCGCATAAAGGCGCTGCTTCGGGGGCTTCGTCTCGTACGCCGTCCTTATGTCGTGAAACGTATCTAAAACGAGGCGTTCAAAGCGTTCCAGCCATAAGGGCTTCGTTTCGTACATCGTCTTTGCGTCGCGAAACTCGCATAAAGACGTTACTGCCGTTCGTAGACGGCTTCGAAATCGATGGAGGCGTTTGCCAGGCAGGCTTCGAGGCGTTCGCGGTCGGCGGGATCGCAGCGCCATGCGTACCCGCATCCGGCCGACAGGTCGCGCGGCACGGTGACGATGCGCCCGGGGACGCCCTGTGCCTTGCAAGCGCTGCTGCAGGCGAGCGCGTCAGTATGGGTGTGGAAGGTTACGATGATGTGGGGTTTGGGGGGTCTCATGGGCTTTCCGGCAGGTTGGGGCGGGCGGGGCGAGGTGGGCGGTGCCGTGTCGCTGGTCGCTGAAACGCCGTGTCGCCGGCCGTTGCGGGCTGACGAAGCGCGGCTGTTCGGGCTGTTCTGCCGCAGGGCGAAGCGACGCTCGCCTCGTCCTGCGGCTGCTTCCCGGGCTAGTCGATGGACAACGTCCAGATGCCCTCGCCTTCCTCGACGGAAAGCGCGCGCTTCTTGCGGCGCACCATGCGCGAGATGTTGTCGCGAGGTGCTGCGCTATCCACGACGACGCGGATCGCCTCGCCGGGATGTTCCTTCATGGCCTTCTGCACCATCATGAGCGGTTCGGGGCAGAAGAGCCCCTGGGCATCGAGTTCTATCATGCGGATCTCCCTCCTTCGGGCGAAACGGGCTTACGCGTTCGCGCGCTTGATGTTGATCGCCGCGATGCAGGCGAGCGCGACGATGCAGACAACGGTCATGATCTGGCCGGCCGGGGTGGTGCCGGTTCCGCTCGAGGCGATGCCGAAGTTGTGGGCGAACGCGCCGCCGAGCAGCATTCCCACGAACGTGAGCGCCGAGTCGGACGAGCCGGAGCCGGCCAAAATGAGCTGGCGCAGCGGGCAGCCGCCGAGCATGGTGGCCGCCAGACCGACGACGAACATCCCCAAAACGTTCCAGAGCGCCTCGGAATGCGCGATGGGCTGCGCATCGAATCCGAGCTTGAAGCTGCCGTTTACCAGATTGTACACGAGCACGCCGACGAACAGGATGCCGATGACGATGAGCCCGTTGAAATCGCGCGCGATGAACACGTCGCGCAGGCTGCCGGCGAAGCACATGCGCGATTTCTGAGCGAGCGCTCCGAAGGCCAGGCCGCCGATGACGGACAGGATGACAGGGGCGTGCTTGCTGCCCGGGCCTTCGGTGGACAGGGCGAGCAGCGACGTGGTCAGGCTCAACACGAGCAGGACGAGCAGCACGGCGGGCAGGATGTACCCGTCGGCCTTGCGCGTCGACGCCGCAGCGCGCCCGAGCGAGAAGCCCTGCTTGAGTACGAAGATTCCCACGCCGATGCCGCCTGCGAATCCGACGAGCGCGACCCATGCGTTCAAATCGCCGGCCGCCATGCGCAGTACCATGCGCAACGGGCAGCCCAAGAAGACGAGTGCGCCGATAACCATGATGAAGCCTAAAAGCAGACGGGTGAACGGCGACGATCCGGCCGTCGATTTGAACTCGCGGCTCGCTATGGCCATGATGAGCGCGCCAAGCACGATTCCGACGATTTCGGGACGCAGGTACTGTACCGGCGCAGCCGTGTGCAGCTTGAGCGCACCGGCCGAATCCCGGATGAAACAGGCGACGCAGATGGCCATGTTTGCGGGGTTCCCCCCGATGGCGAGCGCGATTGCGACGGCTGCAGCGATAAGTCCGCAGACGATGAGGACGATGCGCTCCTGTGCGGTTTGGTCCATGTGCTTCCTCCTTAATCGATTATGCGCACCCGCTGCTCGCCGGAACATGCGGCGTCGTCAAGGACGCGCGGGCACCGGGGCCGTGTCGCAGAAACGCGGGGCAGGGGAAACGCGGAGTTGAGCGAGGTTCGCGCAACGGCGGGAGGCGGCGGCCGAAGCCGTCGTTGCAGAAAGAGGCGGCGCCCGCAGAAAGCGCCGGAATACCGTTCGGTTGCCTCGCAACCAGCATAACAAAGTGCCCGATGCGCGGTCAATGAGCGCATCGGGCGTAGTGGAGGATTGCGCGAACGATTGCGCGGTTGGCATGCCCCTGACGGCCGCGAATCGCACGCCCGCGCCCGCTGCGGTCCGCACGGGCCGGAAACGACCGCCGGTCAGGGAGGCTCCTCGCTCAGCGCCGCGCCTGATCGCGGGCGAGGGCCCGCGCTCCGACGAACGTCACGACGAAATAGAGCCCGTAGACGGCTAGAAACGTTCCGACGGCGGCGATCACGACCTGGTCGATGTCCATGTGCCCGACCACGGCCACGACGTCGGTCACCACGTTGAGCGCGCAGGCGGTATGGCAGAGCGCGAGCACGAGCGGGAAGAGGAAGTATATTCCCACCTGGATGAACAGGCTCGCACTGATAGAGCGCTCAGGAGCTCCGAGCGTGCGCAGGGTGCGGTAGCGTCGTGCGTTGTCGCTCGCCTCGGTGAGCTGCTGGATCGCGAGCACGGCCGCGCAGGTTACGGTGAGGACGAAGCCTAAGTAGACCGCGAGGAACGCCACGATCGCGGAGGCGCCCATGCTCTGTTCTATCACGTCGGCGCGTGTGAAGGACATCGTGATGGGCCAGGTGTCGCTGTTCTCGGTCTTGTAAACGTCGCCTACGACCTTGCCGAGCGCAGCCTGGTCCCCATCGGAGGCACAGACGACGTCGAGCAC
>CAUVMU010000049.1:0-8450 GCA_963552775.1 uncultured Eggerthellaceae bacterium
TAAGCCTAACCCTCGAAAAAGCAGTACGGGAGGCAAACGACTGGATCAGTTCCATCTGCAAATAGCGACGATTCATGAACGGAGTCCGAGCGGATTGCTTCGTTCTCAGATGTCTGAGAATAAGCACGTAAACAGGTAATTTACGAAAGCCGCTATATCCTCCCAATGCCATTAGTTTAAGCGAACGACCTTGGGCTATTCCCCCGCGCCCTTGCAGAAGCGGTCCGTGAACGCCACCTGCAACGCCAGGTTCTCGCGCGCGGCGGCCGAATCGGTCGTGTCGAAGCTGTGAGCCTGTCCTTCGAAGATATGCAGCTCGCACTCCACCCCCAGCTCGGCCATCGTATCGGCGAAGCGTTGCGCCTGGACGTCGAACGTGTACTCCGTCCCGTCGTCCACATAACATGGCGGGAAGGCTGCGACCGCGTGCTCGACGAGGTTCGACTGGCCCGCTCCCGGGTCGCGCGACAAATCGGAGACCCCGAAGTAGGCGCGCGCGCAGATGTCGGCGCCATAGTCCATGAACGCGTTATCCGTGTCGCTCATGAGCTCGTTGTCGAACACGGCGCAGTTGAACGCCACGGCCCGAATCTCGCCCGGCTCGAACTCGCGGACTATTCCCATTTCGGAAGCGTAGTCGGCATCGACCTGCGTCAACACGTACTGGCCTGCGATGTTCCCCCCGGCGCTGCCCGCCGCGAAAACCACGTTGGACATGTTCAGCCCCAGCTCGTTCGCGTGCGCGCGCAGGTAGCGCACGGCTTCGGACAGCTGGATCACCGGCGTGGGATAGCGGTACGCAGGCGGGTGGGCGTAGTCGATGCTCACGATATTGTAGCCGGCGTCCAGGTAGGTTTGCAGGTACACGTAGAACCCGCCCTTGTCGCCCGAAGTGGGATCCCCGAACAGCTTGTCGCCGAACACGTATCCCCCGCCGTGCACGTATATGAGCGTAGGGGTCGAGACGTCGGAGTCCTGCGCTCGGTAAACGTCCAGATAGCTGTTGGGATATCCAAGACCGTACTCCACATTGCTCATGACCGTCGTGCCGTCTGTGCGCTTCTCAACGGACACCTCGAGCGCCTCCTGGTTCTCGACCATCCACTGGGCAGCCAGGATATCCGCGTCGACGAACGACCCCATGAACATGCCGATCGCAATTTCGAGCACCGTGCACAGCGCGAAACAGGACCAGTACACGACGCGGCGCGAACGCGGACGGGAGCGCACGGGCTCAGGATCGGAGAAGAACAGGATGAAGGCGCACATGCCCGCAACCACGAGCTGCGACACGATGCAGCTGATGCGGACCCCCCAGATCGCCCACACCAGGTACAAAGCGAGCCACGCCAGCGCGAAGGCCACGAGCTCGTTGCGCTGCGGAAGGCGCCGACGCCACGCGAGACCCACCAAGCAGACTATGAGAGCGAGCTGCACCGCACCGGGAATCACCTGGTTGCGCACGGAAAGAAACGGCAAAATCGAGCTTGCCCATAACATTATCGAAAGAACTGCCTGCATAGTACCTGGTCTTCGTCGGGTTCAAAATCAGGTCATATTATAGAACGAGAACGACCGCATGCTCCGAAAAGACGTATCGGTGTTTTGTTGACAGACCGGACGAAAGCGCGCGGGACGCAAGGCAAAGATTGTCCTCGATCGGGCGCGCACCTTCTCCTGAGCCGGACGAAAGCGCGCGGGATGCAAGATTGTGCCAAAACAGCCTGGGGTGACCTGCTGAAAGACTGGGCATACGCATCAAAAGCGACGAACCGTGACGAACCGTGACGGGAATTGTGAATCGGAGGCTGCCGCGCTTTCCGCAGCGGCGCGGCGGCGCATACTGCATCGTGTCATAAGCACTATCGAAGACCCGCCGTAATCGGCAAGAAAGGAACTACCATGAAACTCTCCGCCCGCAACCAGCTCGCCGGCACCGTCGTCGCCGTCAAGGAGGGCGCCGTCAACGGCGTCGTCACCATCAAGCTCGGCACCGACGAGGTCAAGGCGAACATCACCAACGAGGCCATCAAGGAACTCGGGCTCGAGGCCGGCAAGGCCGCCATCGCCATCGTGAAGGCCACGAACGTCATGTTCGCCGCCGGCACGGAGAAGATCGCCGGCATCTCCGCCCGCAACCAGCTCGCCGGCACCGTCGTCGCCGTCAAGGAGGGCGCCGTCAACGGTCACGTGACCCTCGAGCTCGCCGACGGTTCCAAGGTTTCCGGCTCCGTCACTAACGAGGCCATCGAGGCGCTCGGCCTGGTCGAAGGTGCGAAGGCCCTGGCGATCGTGAAGTCCACCGACGTTATCGTAGGCGTCGAATAACCTAGAGCTTCACCGCACGAACAAGCAGCCCGGTCGGATTCGGCCGGGCTGCTTGCGTTAAACGCTCGCGCGGCCGCGCGCAGATGCCGCGGAGCGAACCATTCGCCATCCACCCCCTTCAGCCTCGAACGTGGAACTCCCCCGCCTCGACGGCCTCGTCACGCGCATGATCGTGCGGGCGTCTCGCATATCCGCTGCGCCTGCGCGGGCGCACCGCTCACGCCCTGATGGGAGAGGCTCAGCCCGAGGAAGCGTATACTTTTTCCTTACCGCGCGCGGCCAAGCCGCATGCGGCGCGCCGAAGCGGGGCGCGCACGGCGGAATCGTCGCGCGCTCGCCGCAGCGGCACTTGTACGACGCGCCGAGCCGATCGGAGAGAGACCGTTATGCCCATCACCGACTTCCTTGCCGCCAACGCCGAGCAGAAGCCCAACGAAATCGCGCTTGTCGAAGTTAACCCCGAGATTCGCGAGCATCGCGGCACCACCTGGCGCGAGTACGAGCTCGTCGAGACCAATCCCGTTCAGCGCTATCGCCGCGATATGACCTGGAAGGTGTTCGACGACCGCGCGAACCGTTTCGCCCATCTGCTCATCGACGCGGGTATCGAGCGCGACGACAAAGTGGCCATCCTGCTCATGAACTGCCTCGAATGGCTGCCCATCTACTTCGGTATCCTGAAGGCCGGGGCGGTCGCCGTGCCCATGAACTACCGCTACACCGCCGACGAAATCGCGTACTGCCTCGATCTGGCCGACGTAAAAGCGCTCGTGTTCGGCCCCGAGTTCATCGGGCGCATGGAGGATGTGGTCGACCAGATACCGCGCGTCGAGCATCTGTACTTCGTCGGCGAGGACTGCCCCACGTTCGCCGACAGCTACCACCTGCGCGTGAGCCATTTCACCGCCGAGGACCCCGGTGTGGCGCTTTCGGAGTCCGATAACGCCGCCATCTACTTCTCGAGCGGCACGACGGGGTTCCCCAAAGCCATCCTGCACGAGCACCGCAGCCTCATGCGCGCGGCCGTCACCGAGCAGAAACACCATGGCCAAACCTGCGACGACGTGTTCTTGTGCATCCCGCCGCTCTACCACACCGGAGCGAAGATGCACTGGTTCGGCAGCTTGGTCTCCGGATCGCGCGCGGTTATCCTGCGCGGTGTGCGCCCCGACTGGATCTTGCAGACGGTCTCCGAGGAGCAGTGCACCATCGTGTGGCTGCTCGTGCCCTGGGCGCAGGACATCCTCGACGCCCTTGAAGGCGGCGAACTCGATCGAAGCGACTACTATCTGGGACAATGGCGCCTCATGCATATCGGCGCGCAGCCCGTGCCCCCCAGTCTCATACGCCGTTGGCGTGCGCTGTTCCCCCATCACCAGTACGACACGAACTACGGCCTGTCCGAGGGCATCGGCCCGGGCAGCGTGCATTTGGGCGTGGAGAACATCGACCACGTGGGAGCCATCGGCATCCCCGGGTACGGCTGGGAAGCCGAGGTGCGCGGTGCAGACGGCGCGCCCGTAGCGCCCGGGTCGCACGACGTGGGCGAACTGTGCCTGCGCGGCGACGGCGTCATGGTGGGCTACTACAACAACCCCGAGGCAACGGCCGAAACGCTGCGCGACGGCTGGCTTTTCACCGGAGACATGGCGGAAGTCGACGAGGACGGCTTTATCTACCTGGTCGATCGCAAGAAGGACGTCATCATCACCGGCGGCGAGAACCTCTACCCCGTTCAGATCGAGAACTTCCTGCGCGCGCACGACGCCGTGAAGGACGCGGCTGTCATCGGCATCCCCGATACGCGCCTAGGCGAAATCGCCTGCGCCGTCGTGGAGCTGAAGCCCAACGCCGTCTGCACGCAAGCCGACCTCGAGCGGTTCTGCACGAAGCTGCCGCGCTACAAGCGTCCGCGCCGCTATGTGTTCGCCGACGTGCCGCGCAACCCCACGGGCAAGATCGAGAAGCCGCTTTTGCGCGAACGTTATGGAGCGAGCCGCCTTGTCGAGCAGGAGACCGCCGAATAGGCGCGCCGCGAACGGCCGAAGACCGTCGGGGGCCCGGTCGAAACCGTCGGGAACACCCCGACCGTCCCGGAGCCTCTCGCCGGCCCGATTCGCGGCGCGGCGCAAGAGGCGGCAAGGACCTTACAGCAGCGATGCGAGCTGGGCGTCGAGCTTGGCCGCGTCGATGCGGCCCGGCGCGTTCTGCACGAGGGAGCCGTCGGCCGCGATGATCACCGTAGTCGGCAGGCCGTTGACCCGATAGCTCGTCACGCCCTCGTGCGCGGCGTCAAAGTAGACCGGGAACGTGAACCCGTTCTCCTGCACGTACGCCCGCGCTGCTGCAGGCTCCGATGCGGAGTCGGCGGCGTTGAGCATGACGAACGCCACCCGGTCGCCGTACTTCTCGTAAAGCGCCTGGTAGTCCGCCATCTCATCGATGCAGTACGGGCACCAGGTCGCCCAGAAGTTCACGACCAGCGGCTTGCCTTGGGCGATTTCGCTCAGCTTGAGCGACGCGTCCGAACCGTCGAGCACCGACACGTCGGGTGCGGCTGCGGTCGCGCTCGACGCTGAAGGAGCGACCGAACCCGACCCCTGCGCGGCACCCGAGGAGCCCGAAGCGCTCGATGAGCCCTCCGCTGCAGCACCCTGGCTGCCCTGGCCGACCCCCGTTGCAGGCGAGGCCCCCTGCGAGACGAGCGCATAGGCCCCTCCCGCGATTGCAACGATCGCCACGAGCGCAACCAGCCATACCGCCGCTTTCTTGCGAGAGACGCTTCCGCTTCCGTTCTCGTTCATGTTCGCTCCTCCTAGAATCCGCGTCCGAGCGTCGAGAGCACGGCGTTCATCTGGCCCGTCATCATAAGCACGCCGATAACGACCAGCAAGAAGCCGCACACCCGGTTCACCGTCGTATAGTTCTTCTTCACGAAATCGAAAGCCGCCGCCAGCTTGTCGATGGCAAGTGCGCTCACCACGAACGGAATGCCCAAACCTGCGGAGTACACGAGCAGAAGCGCCATGCCGAGCGCGACGGAGCCCTGCGTGGATGCCAGCAGCAACGCCGAGCCGAGATAGGCGCCCACACAGGGCGTCCAGCCGATGGAGAACACGATGCCGAACAGCACCGCAGCCGGAAACGTCGAGGGGGCGATGCGCGCCTGGGGTTTCAGCGTGCGCTCGAGCACGGGAATGCGCAGCACACCCGCGAAGCCCAGTCCGAACACGACGACCACGAGACCGCACACGATGTTGAGCACCGTCGCGTGACGGGCGAGAACCCCGCCGAACCCTCCGGCGAACGCACCGAGCGCAACGAACACGAACGTGAAGCCGAGCACGAACCCGAGGGAGTTCACGAGCGTCCGCCGCGTACGGGCGCTCTCATTCACGCTGACGACCTGGGCAGACGTGCTCGATCCGGTGAAATAGGCCAAATACAGCGGCAGCATGGGCAGCAGGCACGGGGACACGAACGTGACGATGCCCTCGAGAAACGTAATAAGGAACAGCATGTCCGGGCCTCCTTCCCCTACAGCCTTCGATTATGCGACATGATACGGAAGCCTCCCGCGCGCATTCATTACAGTACGGCCTCAGTTCTGCGACAAGAAGCGAACGCGCCGGGATTTTCAATCGCAGCGGCCGAAGACCGCACGCTGCGCCGCTCGAATATGGCGCACCGAAGCAAACTATGATAGATTTATCGAACCGATGCAGACGCGCAAGAACGCAGCGTGCCGTCGCGATGTCGCCCGATCCTCACGCGAAAGGTGCCCTATGCCCCCGATCACCGCTCCTCGTCGAGGCGGATTTTCCGAGGACGTCCCCCAGTACGACAACTGGATCACCCCCCGCACGATGAAGCTCGTGTACCAAAACCTCGCCATCGTCGTGTTTCTCACGGTCCTCGTCTCGCTTTTCCGTCCCTATCCCGTACTGAGCACCGTGCTCGTCATATTCATGATAGGCGACATGCTCGTCGTCGTGTACCTGCAGAGCTGCCGCAGCATCTTAGACTCCCAAAAAGGAAACTTCCTGGGGACGATCGACCAGTTCATTGTGGACCACCTGCCCTGGACCGGCCAGGGCACGCTGCTCGACGTCGGGTGCGAGGCGGGGGCGCTTTCCATCCGCTGTGCAAAGATTTTCCGAAATGCGCAGGTCACAGGCGTAGAATTTTGGGAATCGGAATCGGGATACGGCAAAAAGCGCTGTGAGGCGAACGCTTTCGCGGAACGCGTCGCCGAACGCGTGCGCTTCCAGCAGGAACATATGGTCCACCTCGACTTTCCCGACGAAACGTTCGACGCCGTCGTGGGCAGCTTCATGATCCATCGAGCCTCCGGTCAAATCGAAGATGGACGCGACCTCGTGCTCGAAGCGATCCGCGTCGCGAAACCCGGGGCGCCGTTCGCGTTCGTTGACCTGTTCGAACGCAAGGGAGTGTTCGGGGACATGGACCAGCTCGTCTCGAAGCTGAAGGCCCTCGGCGTACGCGAAGTGCACTACCTGCCCCACGTGGAAAAGCGCGAATGGGTCCCGAAATTGCTCCGAACGTTCTTCCTGTTCAAAGGCATGGGGCTGCTCTACGGCGTGAAGTAGACACCCCTCTCTTGGCCCGCGTCGCGCCGACAGCCCGTCTGCGCCTGCCGTCGGAGCGCTCCCGCCCCGTTCGCGTCAACAGCCAGCGCACGTGGCCGACCTGGACGCCTCGGTCGTGCGGAGCGCTCCCGCTCCGCTCGCGTCAACAGCTCGCCGAGTGCTGCGCCCGCGACCGTTCGCCACCTGAGGCCGCTGGTCGGTTTTTCTGGAACAATCGGGAGATTCGTCGTACGGGTAGCGCCACGTGCTACTATTGGTGCTTCATGAAATGCAGCAGTCCCGCGCTCGCCGACCCACCGACAGCGCCAGGCGCTCGGCGAGAGGTGCACAGCACATGGAAATACTGACCGCAATCGACAGTTTCGTATGGGGTCCCGCGATGATCCTGTTGCTCTTAGGGTCGCATGTATTCCTCACCGTGAAAACCGGCTTCATTCAGAAGAAGCTTCCCCAGGCCGTCCGCATGTCGCTCACGCGCGAGGAGAACGCCGAGGGCGACATCAGCCACTTCGGGGCCCTCGCCACCGCGCTCGCCGCCACCATCGGAACCGGTTCGATCGTCGGTGTTGCGACCGCGATTCTCGCCGGCGGACCGGGCGCCGTGTTCTGGATGTGGATCACCGGCATCTTCGGCATCGCCACCAAGTACTCCGAGGTGTTCGTCGCTATCAAGTACCGCGTGAAGGACCACAACGGGAACATGCTCGGCGGCGCCATGTACGCCTGGGAGCGAGCCTTCCAGAAGAACGGCCGCACGCCGAAGTGGGCCCACCTCATGGCCGTGCTGTTCGCGCTGTTCGCCGCGCTCGCGGCCATCGGCACCGGCAGCGCCGTGCAGGCTAGCGCCATGACCGGCATCATCACCTCGAACTTCCCTTTACCCAAGGAGGCTATCGGCATCGTCATCGTCGTGATGACCGGTATCGTCATCCTCGGCGGCGTGCAGTCCATCTCGCGCGTATGCGAGAAGCTCGTGCCCGTCATGGCCATCGGCTACGCGGGCGGTTGCCTGATCATTCTCGTGATGAACGCCTCGTACCTCGGTCCCGCCCTGTACGAGATCATCTCCTGCGCCTTCTCCCCTCGCGCCGCGTTCGGCGGTGCGGTTGGCAGCGGCATCCTGGTGGCACTGCAGTTCGGCTGCGCCCGCGGCCTGTTCTCCAACGAGAGCGGCCTAGGGTCGGCCCCTATCATCGCCGCCGCAGCTCAGACGAACAACCCCGCCAAGCAGGCGCTCATCGCCATGACCGGCACGTTCTGGAGCACAGTGGTCATCTGCCTGCTCACGGGCGTCGTACTCGTGTCCACCATGCTCGCCCATCCCGAAATCCAGGCGAGCATTCTCGCCGACTCGAGCATTTTCTCCGGCGCGATGCTCTCGAGCCTCGCGTTCGCGAAGATTCCGTTCATCGGATCGCCCATCCTCATCCTAGGCATGATCTCGTTCTCGTACTCCACGATCCTCGGCTGGAGCTATTACGGCAGCCGCTGCGTCACGTTCCTGTTCGGAAA
>CAUVMU010000050.1:0-8210 GCA_963552775.1 uncultured Eggerthellaceae bacterium
CCCCGCAGATAACGATCATGAAGAACAGCCTCGACCGTCTCGAGGCCGTATTCGCCGAGGGCGAGATAGACGATAAGGGGATTGCGCGTATCCCCGATGCCGCAGCGGTCTCTGCGAGCGTTCCCGAGATCGAGTTTTGCGACGTGCGCTTCGGCTACGGCGACGAGGAGGTGCTCAAGGGGGTGAGCTTCTCCGTCGCGCGCGGGCAAACCGTGGCGCTCGTGGGGCAGAGCGGCTCGGGCAAGACCACGCTCGCCAACCTGCTCGCGCGCTTCTGGGACGTGTCGGCGGGCGCGGTCCTCGTGCGCGGCACAGACGTGCGCACCGTGCCGCTCTCCCATCTGATGGAGCAGGTGAGCGTCGTGTTCCAAAAGGTCTACCTGTTCGAGGACACCATCTACAACAACATCGCCCTGGGGCGACCCGATGCGACGCCTTCCGAGGTGCACGAGGCGGCCCGCAAGGCGCGCTGCTCCGATTTCATCGAGGCTTTGCCGTACGGGTTCGACACCGTTGTCGGGGAGGGGGGCGCTACGCTCTCGGGCGGCGAGAGGCAGCGCATCTCGATTGCGCGGGGCATTCTGAAGGACGCTCCCATCGTCATACTCGATGAGGCGACGGCGAGCATCGACGCCGACAACGAGGCGGCCATCCAGGAGGCCATGAGCGAGATATGCCGCGACAAGACGACGCTCGTGATAGCCCATCGCTTCAAGACCATCGCGCAAGCCGATACGATCGTCGTGCTCGACGAGGGCGTTGTGGCCGAGGTGGGAACGCACGCGCAGCTCATGGCGCGCGAAGGGCGCTACGCTCGCATGGCCCG
This sequence comes from uncultured Eggerthellaceae bacterium, assembly GCA_963552775.1. Classification (GTDB taxonomy): domain Bacteria; phylum Actinomycetota; class Coriobacteriia; order Coriobacteriales; family Eggerthellaceae; genus CAUVMU01. Next base: position 827 of record CAUVMU010000050.1, read on the forward strand.
CCTTGAAAGGGCCGCAGATTCGTGGAGCATGTCCGCCGAAGGGGGCGATGCGCTGTGAGCAGGGCGGCTTGGAAGATGCTCGGCCTGGTCATGATGGTGGCGAGTGTGTTCGTGTTGCTGTTCGGCATGCATCCGCCTGCAGGAGCGCCCGGTTTCGCGGCGCCGCTGCTCGTCGCTTTCGGAACGGGCGTCCTGCTCGTCGGCGCCGTCTTCTATCATGTCGTCAAGAAGAACGACTGACGAACGCGAGGTCCGCCGCCCCGCAACGGTCGAAGTCCGTCGATCGGGGCGCGTCGTGCTGCGATTCTATCGGCTTTGCGCCTGCACGCAGGTGATGGCGACGACGCCGTAGATGTCGTCGGCGGTGCAGCCGCGCGAGAGGTCGTTGACGGGTGCGGCGATGCCCTGGGTGATGGGACCGTACGCTTCGGCCCGCGCGAGACGTTGGACGAGCTTGTAGCCGATGTTGCCCGCGTCGAGGTCGGGGAACACGAGCACGTTGGCGCGTCCGGCGACGGGCGAGTCAGGCGCTTTTGCAGCCGCGATTTCGGGGGCGATGGCCGCGTCGAGCTGCAGTTCGCCGTCGATGAGCACGTCGGGGGCGAGCTCGCGCGCCAAGCGCAGCGCCTCGACCACCTTTCCGGCGTCGTCGTTTTTCGCCGAGCCGTACGTGGAGTGCGACAGCAGCGCGACGGCCGGCTCGCTTCCGATGAGGGATTTCCACGATTGTGCGGCACTGACGGCTATGTTGGCCAGGCGCTCGGCGTCGGGCTGCACCTCGAGGCCGCAGTCCGCGAACAAAAACGTGCCGTCCTCGCCGAAGGAGCACTCGGGTACCGCCATGATGAAGAACGAGCTCACGAGCTTGGCACCTGGGGCGGTCTTGAGGATTTGCAGGCTCGGACGCAGTACGTCGCCGGTGGAATGGCAGGCTCCGGCGACCATGCCGTCGGCTATGCCGGCCTTGACCATGAGCACGCCGAAGTACAGCTCGTCGTCGAGCTTGGCGTAGGCCTCCTCGAGCGTCATCCCTTTGTGCTTGCGCGTCTCGAACAGGATCTCGGCCAGTGCGGGGCGCGCTTCGGACGTGCGGGGATCGACGAAGCGCGCGCCTTCCAGGTTGAAGGGAGCGCGTGCGAGCTCGTCCTCGTTGCCGAGGACGATAAGGTCGGCGGCGCCGTCGGCCAGGATGCGCCCGGCCGCTTCGAGCGTGCGCGCGTCGCCGCCTTCGGGCAGGACGATCGTGCGCTTATCGGCGCGGGCCGCCTCGACCATGGTGCTCAGAAAACCGCTCATACAGGTTCCTCCGTTCGGGATGGTGGCGCCCGGGTTCATCCGCCCTGCGAAATGGGCGAGCTTCGCAGAACTTGTCTCGTTTATATGGTAATCCTCGAACACCGCGCGCGAGTCGTTAAAATAGCACGCGGATAGATTCGAGAGGTGTTCGGGCAGCTTGCCCGCCCTCGTTCTCGACCTCGCGCATCCGCCCGTTCGAAGGGACATCGAGTGAAGACGATTTCGTTCGTCATACCGTGCTACAACTCGGCCGAGTACATGGACAAATGCATCGAGTCCATCCTCGCCGTAGACGACGGCACAGGCGACATCGAGGTTCTTATCGTCGACGACGGGTCGACCAAGGACGACACGGCCGCCAAGGCCGATGCGTGGCAGGAGCGCTGCCCGGGCGTGGTGTACGCGCTCCACCAGGAAAACGGCGGCCATGGTGCCGCGGTCAACACGGGACTCGCCAACGCGCGCGGCCGCTACTTCAAGGTGGTCGACTCCGACGATTGGATCGCCGTCGACTCCATGCGCGAGATTTTGCCCTACCTGCGCCGTCAGTCCGAGCTGCGCGACGCGACGGACCTCGTTATCACGAACTACGTGTATGAGAAGGTGTTCGAGGGCACGCGCACCGTCATCAACTACAGGAACGTCTTTCCGACCGACCGCGAGTTCGGCTGGGAGGGCGTCGGACGCTTCCGCCAGAGCCAGTACCTGCTCATGCACTCGGTTATCTATCGAACCGAGCTGCTGCGCGATTTGGGGCTGAAGCTGCCCGAGCACTGCTTCTACGTCGACAACGTGTTCGTGTACGTGCCGCTGCCGGCCGTGCGCACGATGCGCTACTTCGACGTGGACCTCTACCGTTACTTCATCGGCCGCGAGGGTCAGAGCGTGAACGAGGACGTCATGAAAGGCCGCATCGACCAGCAGCTGCGTGTGACGCGCCTCATGATCGACAGCGTCGATCTGCCCGATGCGGCCCCCGATCGGCACCTGGGCAGGTACATGGAGAACTACCTGTCCATGATGATGTGCATCTGCTCGGTGTTTTTGCGCATGATCAACACGTCCGAGGCCGAGCGCAAGCGCGTCGAGATTTGGAACTACCTGAAGGAGCGCCGCCCGCGCCTCTACCCGCGCATCCGCAACAACGCGCTCAACGTGGGCACGAACCTTCCGAGCGAGGTCGGACGCAAGGTGGGCCTTGGCGGCTACCATATCGCCCAGAAGGTCTTCAAGTTCAATTAACCTTGCTCGCCGTCAAGGCGCCCGCCGCGCGCTCGCTCGTCTGATACTCGCCGTCAAGGCGCCCGCCGCGCGCCGCGCGCTGAAGTTCGCGCGTCGGCGTTTCGCGCCTGCGACCCTTTGCGGCCCTTTTCGGTTCGTCGCGCCGCCTGCAGAGGGTGCACCATCCGCCGCTCCCACGTTTGCGCCGAGCGCGCCGCGCGCCGCGCGCCGCGCGCTTTTTTTTCGTGTACCGTGAGCTTCCCCTTGACAGCTACCCCTCGGGGGTATTATGGTCGCGTTATTATAACCCCACGGGGTATGTTGTTCACGAGGAGGGCACATGACCGCCACTGGAGAATGCAGCGGGAGCACCTGCACCTGCCGCCACAAGGACACGCCGCGTACGGCCGATTTCCAAGACGACCTGCAAAAGCGCCTGAACCGCGCCATCGGGCAGCTCACGGGCGTCAAGAGCATGATCGAGGACAACCGCTACTGCGGCGACGTGCTCACGCAGCTCGCGGCTGCGGAAAGCGCTGTGCGCAGCGTTTCGGAACGCGTGCTGAAGAACCATTTGGAAACCTGCGTCGTCGAGCAGATCCAGCAGGGCAACACTGAGATCGTCGACGAGGTCATGCAGCTCATGAGGCGCTTTTCGCGCTGATGCAGGCCGTGAGCGCGGATTTGAAAGGAGGTTTGCCGTGAAGCAGACGTTCGATGTGACCGGGATGTCGTGCGCCGCCTGTTCGGCGCGCGTGGAGCGTGCGGCCAAAGGCGTTCCCGGAGTCGAAAACGTTGCCGTCAACCTGCTGAAGAACAGCATGGACGTGGTTTACGACGGGGACGCGCAGACGCTCTCGGCGGTATCCGAGGCGGTTGAGAAGGCCGGTTACGGGGCCGTTGCGCGCCCCGAACGCGGAACGGCTGCGGCTCAGGCTTCCGCGAGCGCAGCCTCGCGTCCGGGCGAGGCGGCGGCCGTTGAGGCCAAGCAGGTGCGCCGTCGGCTCATCGTGTCCTTTGCGTTCACGATTCCTTTGTTCTACCTGTCCATGGGACATATGTTCGGATGGCCCCTGCCCGATATCTTCCTCGGCGACGAGCGCATCATGATTTTCGGGCTCACGCAGCTTTTGCTCGCCGCACCCGTCCTGTTCGTGAACTTCAAATTCTTCCGAGTAGGGTTCACATCGCTTGTCCATGGCGCCCCCAACATGGACTCGCTCATCGCGCTCGGCTCGAGCGCCTCTACGGTGTACGGCGTGTACGGGCTCTACACCATGGCCTTCCACCTTGGCGAGGGGCATCTCGATATGGCGGCCATGGCGGGCATGGACCTGTACTTCGAGTCGGCCGCCATGATCCTCACCCTCATTACGCTCGGCAAGTACTTCGAGGCGCGCGCCAAGACGCGCACGACCGATGCGATCGCCTCGCTCATGGATCTTGCTCCCAAGACCGCGGTCCGCGTTTTTCCCGATGGGAGCCAGGAGGAAGTCCTTGCCGACGACGTGAGGGTAGGGGATATCCTTGCCGTTCGTGCGGGAGAGTCCATACCGGTGGACGGCGAGGTGCTCGAGGGTTCGGGTACGGTGGACGAAAGCGCGCTCACCGGAGAGTCGATTCCGATCGACAAATCCCCGGGCGGCAAGGTGACCTGTGCTACCATCAACACGAGCGGGTACTTCACCATGCGCGCCGAGCGCGTGGGCGACCAGACGGCGCTCGCAGGCATCATTCGGCTCGTCGATGAGGCAACGAGCACGAAGACCCCGATCGAACAGTTCGCCGACAAGGTCAGCGGCGTGTTCGTCCCCGTGGTCATCGTGCTTTCAGTGCTGACCTACCTCGTATGGACGTTCGTGCTGCACGCATCGCTCGAGACGGCGCTCGTGCATGCTATCACCATCCTCGTCATTTCATGCCCGTGTGCGCTCGGTCTGGCAACGCCCACGGCGGTTATGGTAGGTACGGGGCGCGGTGCTAAGAACGGTATCCTTATCAAATCGGCCGAGACGCTGCAGAACGCTCACGACGTGTCCGTCGTCGTGCTCGACAAGACGGGCACCGTGACGCAGGGCGCGCCGAGCGTGACCGACGTGGTGGCCGCCCCCGGCGTGACAGCGCCCGACCTGACCGCGACCGCCCTTTCCATCGAGCGTCGCTCGGAGCACCCGCTTGCGCGCGCCGTGTGCGACTACGCGAGGGACCTGGGCGCGCACGGTGTTGAAGCCTCATCGTTTACGCAGGTACCGGGCCAGGGACTCGAGGCGACCATCGGCGGTGCGCGCGTGCTTGCGGGCAACCGTCGCATGATGGACGCCAACGGCATCGATGTGTCCGCGCTCGCCGACGAGGCGGCCTCCCTCGCCGAGAGCGGGAAGACGCCGCTGTTCTTCGCTGCTGACACCCGGCCGCTCGGCATCATCGCCGTGGCCGATACGGTGAAGCCCACGAGTGCGGCTGCCATAGCGGAGCTGCGCGCCATGGGCGTGCGGACCGTCATGCTCACAGGCGACAACGAGCGCACGGCGCGCGCGATCGGCCGCATCGTGGGCGTGGACGAGGTCGTAGCCGACGTGCTGCCCGAGAGTAAGGAGCGCAAGCTGCGCGATCTGGCCGCCCTTGGCAAGACGGCCATGGTCGGCGACGGCGTGAACGACGCCCCCGCGCTCGTGCGCGCCGACGTGGGCATCGCCATCGGAGCCGGTACCGACGTGGCCATCGACAGCGCCGACATCGTGCTCATGCGCAGCGATCTTGCCGATGTGCCGGCGGCCATCCAGCTTTCACGCGCCACGCTGCGCAACATCAAGCAGAATCTGTTCTGGGCGCTTATCTACAACGTCGTGTGCATCCCCGTGGCCGCCGGCGTGCTTTCGGGCGTGGGCGTCACGCTCAATCCCATGATCGCCGCTGCAGCGATGAGCTGTTCGTCGGTGTGCGTGGTGAGCAACGCCTTGCGCCTGCGTGGATGGAGCCCCCGGTTCTCGACGGCGGAGCTGCAGGCAAGATCAGGTGCGTCCGAGCGGAACGAGCAGGCTGTCGTGCGGGTGGGAGAGGACGCCGACGGGATGCCCGAATGGCTCGATGAGTCGGACGAGCAGGCTGTCGTGCGGATGGGAGAGGACGCCCCCGCTGCAGATACGGTGTATTCGGATTCGAGATCCGGCGGAGAGGCCGTCGGGGAACAGGAGCAGAGCATGGAGAAGATCCTGGTTGTGGAAGGCATGATGTGCCAGCACTGCGTCGCTCACGTAACGAAGGCGCTTTCCGGCGTTGCGGGCGTGCGCGATGTGGTCGTCGACCTCGATGCGGGAACGGCACGGGTGCAGGTTGGAGATGATGTGGCCGACGACGCGCTCACCGCCGCCGTGGTCGATGCGGGCTACGAGGTAAAGAGCGTCTCGTAGGGTTCGCGCCCTGCAGGCGTTAGCGTCCCAGTACGATCGTACGCAGGGCTTCGAGAAGCTTCTCGTTGTCCTCGCGTGCGCGTACGGCGACGCAGAAGCAGTCGTTCGAGGAAAGTCCGGGCGTCCTGGCGAGCGTGCGCACGAGGAAACCCGCAAGCTGCAGGCGCGCGCACAGCTCTTCGGCATCGCGCACGCCGAGATGCAGACCCGTTTCGTTCGAAAAGGAGCACAGGACGTAGTTCGCCTCGGCGGGGTGTATCTCGATTCCCGGAACGAGCGAGAGCATGCACTGCATCCATGGGATTTCCTTGTCCAGGAGCTCGCGCACGCTTTCGAGTCGCGCGTGCTCGGTCGGGACCGCCGGCGCTATGACCTCGGCCACGAGCGACACACACGAGCTGTCGTAGAACCGCGCGATGCTCTTGACGGTGTCGGGATGGGCCACGCAGTACGAGACGGGAGTGCCCGGCATGGCGTACTGCTCGCAGAACGACTGGACGATCACGAGATTGCGGTGTTCCATGACGAGCCCGCGCATGCTCTCGCCGCCGAGCGTGAGTTCGATGGAGCGCTCGTCCACCACGACCCAGTCGCATTGTTCTAGGTAGGAGAGGAGCGTCTGCTTGGGCAGCAGGCGGCTTGCGGGGTATCCCGGGTTGGAGAGCAGCGCCGCGCGGATGCGCGCACCCGCATCCTCAACGAAGCGCGCGTCGGGCGTGACGAAGCTGTGCGGGTTCACGATGGGCTCGATGGTGTGGCCCGCGTTTTCGATAGCGAGCAGGTGCTCGGCGGGGCAGGGCAGAGCGACGCCGACCCCGCACGGCTCGAACGTCTGGGCGACGGAGCGGATCATGTACGGTGCCGTGGTTCCCACGAGGAAGCACTCCGACGGCAGGGCGAAAGCTTTTGCGAGGGCGCTGCGCAGGGAGTGCGCTTCGCGATCGGGGGCGTAGGCCGCAAGCCCCTCGTTCACGGCGCGCGCTATGAGCTTCGTGAAGGCCCGAGGCGTGCCGCAGGGGTTGTCCGTGCGCGAGAAGTCGATCCACGGCATTTCGGCGCGCAGTTCGTAAGGAGGGCAGGAGGGGGTCTCGGGCAGCACGGTGAAGGCGCTGCGTACGCACGGTCGTCCGATCGCGTATTCGACGGTCACGGTTTTGCCTCCTCTCCCTCGACGAGCGGGGGATGATCGGCTTCGCCCGCACGCTTTTCCGCTTTGTTCGGAAAGCGGATTATACATCCTAGCACATCTTTGCCTGTGGCGAGGCGGTGCTACACTGAGAGCTATGGAAAACGATGCCCGCATAGTCCCGGATTCCGCCGATTCCTTCGATCGGGACGGCTTCGGGCTGCTGCCGTGGGAAGGCCGGGCCATCCTGCTCGTCGACCTTGACGCGTTCTTCGCCTCGGTCGAACAGCTCGACCATCCTGATTGGCGTGGGAAACCCGTTATCGTCGGC